>JASUSX010000085.1 GCA_030445875.1 Clostridia bacterium | reverse complement strand
TCGGGCATATTGCTCTGAATCTTTAGCGATATACTTACAAATTTCCTCCAAATTGGCAACGGCTTCGGGGGACCAGATTATTCTAACCATTTTTTCAGCCGCTCTCTGGCCTGGTCATGGGTCAAGACCTGGCCCGCTTTTAACTGCTGTAGCCCCCTGTCCACTTTTTTCCGGAAATATAATTCGGCCATAATATCTTCGACACTGGCGTCTTCCGGCATTTCCCGGATCATATGAATGATTTCTTCCCTAAATGTCGCCATGGGAAGCCCCCCTATCGCCTCTTAAAATATCCTGGTATAGATTGATTATATCATAATTACCAGTCTGCCCAAAGGTAAATTTTTATCTACATGAAAAGTCTTGCCTTATACCCTCTCATATTATACTGGTGCTAACCAGCATACCTGAAAGGGGGATAATTTTAGTGAAGAAGGCAACCGTGCAATTAAATTATACTTTATCATCCATTTGTTCATAAAACGGAGTGAAAGCGGAGAGAAAGTGGAGAGAAACCGGAGTGCTCATTAAGTAGCATTTAATTGTTATCAAGGCATCCATACCGCTACCGCGACACCACTGGCATCTGCCGGCAGCGAGCGACCTGGTCCGGCCGGTGCAGTCGCTCTGGCGGAGAAGCGGACCAATGTCTACCTGGATACCAAGGATAAATTCGACATCATGGTTTTTGGCTTACCGCGTACCTTCCATTACGGCCCCGGCATGGGTACCAACCCCCATCCTCATGCTCCAGGCCATCGGCGCCAACCTGGCCCGCAACTTTGACGTCTTTAACTGTAGGAATGTTAAGTTAATTTTAGGAGCAGTAAAAATTATGGTTAACAGGGGGAAATTTACGGGCCGCCGGCCTTAGTTGGCCGTCCGGGTGGTCGCATAACTGCCGCGGCCCAGGGCCAGTACCTCGGCCGCCGCTTCCAGGGCCGCCCGGGGCCGGGCAATCCGGGCGGCCGCCCGGCGCATGGACGCGGCCAGGGCCGGGTCGTGAAGGATCTGCTCTACCATCGTTACCGCCGCCGCTACATCCGGAGCGCGCCGGGCCGCACCCGCCCGGGTCAAAAAGGAGGTGTTGGCTTCCTCCTGGCCGGGTATGGGCCGGATAATTATCATGGGCAGTTCACGGGCCAGGGCTTCGGAGGTCGTCAGGCCGCCGGCTTTACCCACCAGAACATCGGCAGTCGCCATCCAGGCTTCCACATTGTCGACAAAACCCAGGACGCGCACGGGCCATGGGCTTGCCGCCACGGCAGCCGCCACCCTTTTCCGCAGGGCGGCGTTACGGCCGGTTATGACCACCACCTGGCGGGGTCCGGGGGCCAGGGCCAGGCGCTGGCACAATTCCGGCGCGTCGGGGAGCATCCCTTCAGCGCCGGTCATAACCAGGATCACCGGCCCGCCAGGTTCCAAACCCAGCTCCAGCCGGGTGGCCAGGCGATCCCGCCGGGTAGCAAAGGCCGGGGCTATAGGGATGCCGGTAACGGCTATCCTTTCGGGGCCGACACCCCGCAAGGCCAGCTGGCACCGGACATAGTCCGATCCTACCAGGTAGAGGTCGGTGGCCGGGTGCAGCCACTGGCTGTGGACTGCCTGGTCGGTGATGACAGTTACCAGGGGCAGCCCTGTTAAGTACCGCAGCTTTAGCTCCCCCATAACCCCGGCGGGTAAGGGAAAGGTGCTGACCACCACCCGAGGCTGATAAAGGGCAAGCAAAGAGCGGGCGCGGAAGAGCAGGAGTCGGTTCAAGCGTTGCTGCCACCCGAAATCAGGGTTGCCATAACGGGAGGTAATGCGGTAAAACTGCTGCCATAAAAAGGGGGCGTGGAGTACGGCCCGGCGGTAGGAAACCTCGGCTACGCGGTTGGCCAGGGGGCTTACCTCGGCCATAAAGTTGGCGATGGCATAACGCGTACCGGGGGCCAGGGCCTGCACACCCTCGGCCAGGGCCCGGGAGGCCTGAAGGTGACCACCACCATAGCTGGAAGTGAGGATCAAGATATCGGACCGACCGGTCATCTGGACATTCCACCTTGAGATTATGGTTTAGAAAATTATAATACACCACGGTTAAAATCGAATTAATACCAGATTAATTTTCCCCTGTTGTTCCTTTTTCTCCTACTGCCGGCAGTGGGATTCCACCTTTTACGCTGCAACTGCTTATGCCGGTTTCGCCCGCTGGAAGGCCCTGAGGTTGACCCCCTCCCCTGGCTATGATTTCTTTAACTACTTCCCAATTTATTCTGTTTCGGACCTTCCTGGCCTGTCCAACTGATGAAAGGGACGGCATAGACCATCCTAAACTCCAGGATAGACCATTTTTTACCACCGCGCCGATCAACCCGCCCCCGGGGGCCCTATTTCAAAAACTCGATGTTCAGGGTTTCCCCCTGGCCGCCGGGGAGTTTGGCCAGGCGGACCTCCAGCACACCCCGCTGGTAGGAAGCCCGGGCGCTTTTGCTGTTCACCGCCGCCGGCAGGGTGATAGCGCGGCTGAATTTCCCCCGGCGCCTCTCCTGGCAGTGCACCCGTACCGTCGGCAGCAACTGAAACTCGCTATCGCCGATCTCACCGGTAAGGTGCAGGGTATTCCCCTGCAGCTCCAGCCGGACGTCGCTGGCCTGCCGCAGGCCGGGAATAGCCGCCATGATTATTACCTCACCGGCTGTTTCTACCACGTCTACCGGTGGCCATTTGCCCCGGCCCAGGCGATCAAAAAGGCCGGTTGGGTCCGGCCAGTCCATGCCGGTGAGTTCCTTGAAAAAGTCGGGATCGAAATAGGGAATGTCTTTTAGGGCTGCCAGGGGGTTACGTTCCCTGGTCATGGTGCTCATCCTCTCCGCGGTGGGAATGGAAATTTACCCGCGGCGGGCCGCCGCCCAGGGGGCGGGGCCCCTTAACCGGGCCGCCCGTGCCGCCCTGGCCGCTGCTAGCACCGGGCGATGCTGGCGGCGCCCCCAGGCGGACAACCCTGCCGCCGTAATTCAGGCCGATGCTTAAAGAACCGCTTAAATCTTTCACCCCGATGCCGTCAATGTTAAAGATCAACTGGTCCAAACTTACTTTGTCGATACACACCCTGTCAATGTGGATATCCAGGGCCTGGCCAGCCAGCTTTCTGGTAATGGCTGCCAAATCAACGGCTATTTTATTAATCGCCTGCTGTAAATCCTCCACCCGGCGTTCCAGCCGTGCCTGCTCTGCTGGGGATGGCCCCGGCCGGGAGCAGGGCTTAAGGCGCTGCCACCAATGCCCCAGCATGGGTATTTACCCTGATCCTTCCTAATCTAAATAACCTCCACAATGGACGGCCCCAGGGCAGATTTGAGGCCGCTATCGACAATGGTGCTATCAACAAGGTCCGGATCATTCAGGATATTGACCCCCGTAGGAAAGACGTTCAGGTTGCCGGCCACCTGGCCCAGGGTAATGTTGGACTTAGAGTTCATAGTCCAGGCATCGCTGACGCATTTACCCTGGCTCATACTGGCGTTGGTACGGAACTGGTTGACGCGGATAATCCCGTTAAAAATGGCTACGGCCACAGGGCATCCTCTCCTTAATCGTCACTACAGTTTATGCTGCCGGGTTGTATTTGGCTCGCCGCCGGCACCCCGAAAAAGGTTGCCGCCCAGGCATCACCCTTCAGGGCCACCCGCCATAGTCTTTTAGTAACGGGAAAGGAGGGTGACTATTGTGGCCCGTTTCCTCCTGCAAATAAACATCCACACCCTGCGCATTGCCGATGTCGACACCGGTTCGGCGGTGGCCATCGGCACCAACTATTTTTACGAATGGTCTACCTGCAGTAAAACCAACAATGGCTTCGGCCGCCTGAGTGGCGACCAGAACTCCCTGGACGATTCCTCCTTCCAGGTGGAAGACCCAGACTGGCAGGATATGCTGTGTAACGAGTGGCTGCGCGCCCCCGCCCTGCGCCGGCTGCCGGAATAACTTCTTAAAGGGAGGTTAAGGTTATGAAAACGGAGATCTACCTGGGCAAAGTCCACCTGGCCAACGTCCAGAATAACGCCGGCATCTTTTATGGCGAAAACACCCTGCGCGGCTGGCAGACCCGCTCCAAGGGTAACGCCGGCCTGGGCCGGGTGAATGGGGACGGCAACCTGATTGCCAGCCGCCTGAATTACCTCCATGATCCCGATTTCTTTGACCTGCTGGTCAGGATGGGGTCCGGCGCATAAAAAGGCTTCTCCGAAAACATGGTTCCGCCAAAGATGGTATCCCCTGGTGGGGATATGTCCCTGCGCCGCGAAAGACACTACGCGCCGACAGCACTACGGCTCGGTTCGGACCGTTGCACGCCGCCTGTGGATTGCCCATGAACAGGCTCCCTGCTCAACCGGCTTCGCTCCTTCTATGAGGTTACGCTATATTCCCCGCCAGGGCACGCTCAGGCGTCCTCGCCGGCGGCAATGGTGACCTCACCTCGCCTGTTCTGTTACCGGCGCTTCGCTATTCGCGGCTCCGGGACATATCCCCATCCTGCTGTCCAGTAAGATTTTCCTGGTTCACGGTGGGGCACCAGCCCCTTGCCTTAGCCATACTTCCCTGTTCATGGCAGGGGCTTTAGCCTCCACCAGGGGATCCTCAGCCAACTATCTGGAACTGTCCTACCGCACCCTCCAGGCGCCTGGCTACGGCCTGCAGGGTGGCGGCGGCTGCTGCTACCTGGTCCATCTGCTGGCGAAAGTCCTGGGTGCGGGCGGCCACTTCCTGGGCCGCATCGGCGGCCGTGGCCGTTGTCTCCCCTAAAACGCCGGTTACAGCCACTATCTCCTGCATACCCCGGCTTATACCCTCGGTGCTGCCGGCCACTTCTTGGAGGTCCTTTTCCGTCTGGCGTACCAGCTGCATCAGCCCGGCCAGGGAAGCAGCCATACGCTGGATAAGCTCGCGGGTCCCGGCCGCTGCCCCGGCGCCGGCACGGGCCACCTCCAGGGCCTGGCTCGTATCCTGGCGCACCCTGTTGACGATGGCTGTCACTTGAGCAGCGGTACTGGCGCTGCTGCCCGCCAGTTCCCTGACCTTGCTGGCTACTACGGCGAAGCCCCGTCCTTGCTCCCCGGCCCGGGCCGCTTCGATGGCCGCGTTCAAGGCCAGCAAATTGGTTTCCTCAGCTATCTGGTCGATGGCTGCCATCAGGCTCTCGATGAGGGCAGAGTGGTCTTCCAGTCCCTCTACTGTGGCGGCAATCCGGGCCGAGCGGCTGGCCAGGTCCTCCACCTGGGCCACTGCCCGGGCCAGTTGCTCCTGGCTGATGTCGACGGCGGCCAGCATATCCCGGCCGGAAGCACTGATGGCTGCCAGGTGGCGGCGGATCTCCTCCAGATGGGCCGCTACCCTGGTTGTCCCGGCCCCGGCCTCCTGGGTAGCCGCCATCTGTTCCTCGGCCCCGGCGGCAATGCTTTCCATAGCCGTGGTTACCTGTTCGGTATCTTCCTGGGCTTTAGCCACTACGGTATACAGGTCCCCCTGGGCTCGGGCCAGCTCCCCCGTCGCCTCCTGAACTGTAGCCATTAAATGGCCCAGCTGGTCCAGCATGTGGTTAAAGCTCCCGGCCAGGGCGGCAGCTTCCGCGCTACCGGCCGGGTTTAACCTGGCTGTCAAATCCCCGCCCTCTACCCGGGCCATGACCTGCTGCATGGCGAGCAGGGGGCGGGTCAAGTGCCTGGCTACCAGGACTGCTACCAGCAGGGTCAGGAGGATGGCCACCAGGCCCGTAGCCTGGCTCCAGGTGCGTATCGCCAGGACCGGTCGGAGATAGTAAACTTCGTCCACAACTACCAGGTAGACCCAGTCCCGCTCCATTATCTGGTAATAGGCCAGGACGTGGGCGTGGCCGTCCCAACTTTGCCGCTCCCAGCCGGCCTTCCGCTGGCTAACCTGCTGCCGCACTGCCAGGGGCAGGGAGGTAGCTTCCCCGGCTGCCCCGCCGGCAGCGTAAAGGACGGACCCCGCATTATCCAGGATATAAATCTCCACCGGTAAACCCTGCTGGAGGAAGCCGTTGCGCTGGCTGACCATGACGTATTCAACTTTGCTATTAAACTGCTGGGAAGTGACGTTGGCAATGAGCAGGGAGATCTTTTCGGTAGCCTCCCGGGCAGCATCGGTTAGCTGGCGGGCCGCAGCCTCGGCCAGGGCCTGGCGGGTCTGGTAATAAGTAAAATAGCCGCTGACGAAAACCGCCAGGCAAATAATGGGCGCCATCAGGAAAAGAATTTGCCACTGTAAGCCGAGCCTCTTCATCTCCAGCCGCCTTTCCGCTTATTCCTTTAGTTCTTTCTAACAGAAATTTTAACTGCTGCGTGTTAAGGCATTTTTAGGAATAAGGAAAGTTATGGTTAAGGAAAGAAAAAAATGTCCCGGAAAGCCCGGGCCAGGAAGCAAAGGTCACGATCATAACATAGTAAAAGGCGGGGTCCTCCCTGGGTAAGACCCCGCCTTCAAAGTTTTTTAAGCAACCCTTTTTCCCTCCCCTACCGGCTGGCTGGTACCCGGGAAGGTCTCCCGGCCTTCCAGTTCGGCCACTCTATGTGTTAGCTGTTCCTGCATCTGCCGTAGTTCCTGCGGTGCCTCGACCGTCTTTTCCAGGAGCCAGTAACAATCATGTAGCAGGCTAGTTAATTTTTGCTTTAGCATTTGTTCTACCCCCCCGTGGGTGTTTTTCCTTTTGGCAAGTCCCATTGTAACACCAACGGGTTAAGAACAAATGAAGTTGAGATTATATCTCAATTAAGCCTCAGCAGGAGTAACCGTCCGGCAACATACTGGCTGCCTTGAGGCTTTCTTCCCGGATTTGTTCCAGAAGGCGCATCTTTATTTCCAGGAAGACCCGGGAGCTCTTAACTTCAAAGGAACGGGGCCGCACCAGAGGAATTATCAGCCGCGCCTTCGACGATGCGCTCAGCTGGAAGAAGATACCGATAAAGACAACACCGACCTTCTGGGTTTCAAAAATGCCCAGCCAGATAATGGTCAGGGGGATAAAAGCCGAGGCCGGCATATAACGAAAAAAGGCGAGTAAAGGCTCAAAAAAGGCTTCGGCGGCCTTCAGGCTGCCCTTAAGGATGCCCAGGGGTACCCCCACTAAAGCCACCAGGAGGAACCCCAGGGTTACCCGCAGGAAACTGGCGCCGATGTCGGATTTGGCTCTGGACCGGAGGTACAGGCTCCGGGCTCCGGTGGTTCCCGGCGAGCAAGCTTGGCGCTCAGCCCTGCTCGGCGGCTGGGGTGGCTTGATTTTATCTCTTTTAACAAGCATAACGGGGAGTGAAACTCTTCCTTCTTTGAGCTTTACGCTGCGATCTTCATCCCCTTCATGCCGTCTTACTGCGGCTTCGCGCAAGTATCTAACTACCTCGAACCAAGTCGTCCCCCGCCTGTACCACCCGGCCCTATAAAAACCCCTGCTTTCCTTGCCACCCACCCTGGAAAGGTGTAGGATACTGTCCGGGGGCGAAGTAAGATGAAAGGTTTCCGTTGTGGCCCGCATACAAGCCTTGACCTCCTGGCGGATAGCCTCTGGGACGGCTACCAGGAGGGCTACCGGCGCCGGGTAGTAATCAGCATCCGCCAGGGGCGCATCGCAGCCGTGAGGCCCTGGGACGCCTCTTATACTGGCCGTGATGCCCAGCAGATACGGCTGGCCGGCCTGACAGTCCTGCCTGGCCTTATCGACGCCCACGTCCACCTGAGCCTGGACGGTATTGACTTCCAGGCCTCCCTGGGCAGGTGGCGGGATCCGGCGGCCTATACCACCGCCCTAACCCGGGCTTTACGTACCTCCCTGGAGCACGGCCTGGTAGCCATCCGCGACGGGGGTGACGGCAGGGGGCTTAACCTCCTGGCCCGGGAATGGGTGGCCTCCGGCCGCTGCCCGGGGCCCCGGGTTATCGCCACCGGCATGGCCATTACCAGGAAGGGCTTTTATGGTTCTTTCCTGGGGCCAGGCACCACCGATGTATCCTCCCTGCTGGAACTAATTGCGGCCCAGGTCAGCCGGGGTGTCGACCAGGTAAAGGTAGTGGTCTCGGGCATTATCACCTTCCGCCGCCTGGGTGAAGTCGGCAGGCTGGAGTTTTCTCCCGGCGAGCTGGCGGCTGCCGTAAGGCTGGCCCACCGGATGGGCCGGCAAGTTATGGCCCACGTCAATTCGGCTGCCGGCGTCGACCTGGCCCTGGCGGCCGGGGTGGATAGCGTCGAGCATGGTTATTTTTTAACTACCAGCCAGCTGGA
>JASUSX010000084.1 GCA_030445875.1 Clostridia bacterium | reverse complement strand
GCAGGAAGCTGGTTTTACTCTTGGCCCGGTACAGCCGGTGGATATGTTTCCCCATACCCACCATGTGGAGTGCGTGGTCGGGCTGGAAAAGAAACCCGCTTATTAGGTGTATACTGCTGAGCGCCACTGCCGGCAGCGGCGACAGGATTATCGATCGCACGGCCTGGCGGCTGGTGCGTACGCTTTACAAAAGCAGCCCATAAATGTTAACATAAAACAAGAAACCTGCAGGGGCAAGGTGGTGAGAGGAGGAAGTGCCGGGTACTGACCTGGAGTTTTGGGGGAGAGTTCTGGCAACCGGGGAAGAGGGGATGATCTACGTTGATGCCGACCACCGTATCATCGCGGCCAATACCCCGGCAGCGGCCATCCTGGGACTGGCCGGCCAGGATCTAAAAGGTCGGCGGCTGACGGAGGTTTTTCCTGAGACGCGCTTGGCGGAAGTGTTTACCGGTGGTAGACCCCTGATGGACACCCTTTTTGCCACCGGGGGTAAAAACTACCGCGTTGACTATTTCCCCGACGGTCAGGGTGGCGTAGCCCTTCTCTTTAAGGCCAGGGAACCAGACGCGGCCCAGTTGCAAACCCTTAACGGGCTCTATGCCTCTCTCCTGGATGACTTTCCCCTCTACCTGGTGGTAGTAAACCGCCAGGGAATAATCGTCAGCATCAATCAGATCTATGCCGGGCTCCTGGGCCAGAGGGCCGAGGCCCTTATCGGCCGGGAGGTAATGTCTGTTTTACCCTTCAGCCGCCTACCTGAGGTCCTGGCTACCGGGAAGCCAGTGGTGGGCCATGAGGTCCAGTATGACGGAAAGAAATTGCTATTATCGGAAGTGCCGGTGAAAGATGCTGGAGGTAACCTCCTGGGGGCCGCGGGCAAGGCCCTGTCCCTGGAAGACCTGGCTGCATCAGGTCTTACGGATATCTCCCGCCGCCTCCAGGTCCTGGAGAACAAGATTATTTTTTACCGGCAGGAACTCCGTTCCCTCCAGGGGGAGCAGGATGCCTGGCAGGGCATCCTGGGGAACAGCCCGGCCATGGTTCGGCTGAAACACCTGGCGGCCCGGGTGGCCGGCGGGGAGGCTAACGTTTTAATCACCGGCGAGAGTGGCACCGGGAAGGAACTCCTGGCCCAGGCCCTGCACCGGTCCAGCCCCCGTGGCAATGAGCCCTTGATTAAAATTAACTGCGCCGCCATTCCGGAGAACCTGCTGGAGGCGGAGCTCTTCGGCTATGAAGAGGGGGCCTTTACCGGGGCGGCCCGGGGCGGCAAACCGGGCAAGTTTGAACTGGCCGACGGTGGCACCATCCTTCTTGATGAAATCGGCGATTTGCCCTTAAGTATGCAGCCCAAGCTCCTGCGGGCTTTACAGGAACGTTCCTTTGAGCGCGTCGGGGGACGTAAGACCATCAAAGTGGACGTGCGGATTATCGCCGCCACCAACCAGGACCTCCTGGCCCTGGAGGCGGCCGGCAGGTTTCGCCGCGACCTTTATTACCGCCTGGCGGTGGTGACCCTGCATATAACGCCCCTGCGGGAGCGGCCGGAGGATATTGCCGTCCTGGCGGCGGCCATTATCCGGCGCCTGAACAGCCGTTATGGCCTGGCTGTAAAGGGCCTGGCTCCGGAGGTGCAGGAGCTCTTCTACTGTTATACCTGGCCGGGCAACGTTCGCGAGTTGGAGAACGTTCTGGAACATGCTTTTAATTTCCTGGAACCGGGGGAAGAGATTATTCGCCGGGAGCACCTGCCGGCAACGCTGTCCCAGGTGCCAGGCAGGGAGCCGGGCCTGGAGTTAAAGGAAGCCGTAGCTGCGGCGGAGAGGGAGGCCATCCAGCGGGCCCTGGCGGCTGCCGGCGGCAACAAGCAAGAGGCAGCCAGGATCCTGGGTATCCATCCCTCCGGCCTGTACCAGAAACTGAAACGCTACAGTATAGAAATAGAATAAAATGGTCCGCTATCCCACTTCTCACCTCCCACTTCTCACATCTCATTTGGGGGAACGCTGATGGCACCAGCAGAGTTACAACAGGGCATAATCAATCTTTTCCGGGACCAGGGGGGAGCAGCCGTGGACCGCTGGGTGGCTACCACCTGCGGTTATTGCGGTACCGGTTGCGGCCTGTACCTCGGGGTGAAAGACGGCCGCGCCGTGGCCGTAAAGCCTGACGCCGCCGCGCCGGTTAATCAAGGCCATCTTTGCCTCAAGGGCTTATATGAGTGGAAAACCCTGCACCACCCGGAGCGGGCAATGGTACCCTTGCGCCGCCACGGCCGGGGGATGGAGCCTGTTACCTGGGCCGAAGCCCTGGACGAGGTGGCCCGTCGTATCCAGGAAGCCCTGGCGTCCGGGGGACCGGAAGCCGTGGGCATCTACCACGGCGGCCAGCTCACCCTGGAAGAGTATTATGCCATCCACAAGCTGGCCAAAGGCGTCCTGGGAACGCCCAATATTGATGCCAATACCCGGCTCTGCATGGCCTCTACGGTAAGCGGCTATATCCGCTCCTTTGGCGTGGACGCCCCGCCGGCGTGCTACGAAGACCTAGATGTGAGCAGCCTCATCTTTATCTTTGGCGCCAACCCGGCGGAGATGCACCCTCAGCTCTGGCAGCGGATTTTACGCAACCGGAAACTCAATGGGGCGCAGATAATGGTGGCCGACCCACGCTTGACCCTGCCGGCCCGGGTGGCCGACCTGCACTTGCGGCTGCGCTGTGGCAGCAATATTCCCCTGTTATATGGTTTAATTAATGTCCTCATTAAAGAAGAGCTCCTGGACCGGGATTTTATCCGGCGGGCGACGACGGGTTTCGACGAACTCGCCGGGGCGGCGGCTGCCTTTCCCCCGGAACGGGTAGCGCAACTTACCGGCGTGCCGGCGGCGACCATTGTGGCTGCCGCCCGCCTCTTCGGCCGCTCCCCGGACGCGGTCACCGTTTTCTGTCAGGGGGTTAACCAGAGCTGCGGTGCTGTGGACACCGTGACCTTGATTAACTCCCTGCACCTGATTACCGGGAAAATCGGCCGGTCCGGGGCGGCTCCCTTCTCCCTCACCGGCCAGGCTTCGGCCCTTAGTATGCGGGAGATTGGCGGTGGCAGCAGCCTGCCCGGCTTCCGTAACCCGGAGAACCCCGAACATCGCCGCCAGGTGGCTGCTTACTGGGGTATCCCTGAAGAGCGTTTGCCCCGCCGGGTTAATAACATCAACGAAATGCTCTCCTTAATCAACGCCGGCAGGCTGAAGGTCCTGTGGGTAATTGGCACCAACCCGGCCGTTTCCCTGCCTGATCAGGGGTTCACCCGCCGCCAGCTGGAGAAGGTCTTTCTTATTGTCCAGGACATCTTTTACCCCATGGAGACGGCGGCCTTTGCCGATCTTTTCCTCCCCGGCGCCGGCTGGGGCGAGAAGACGGGGGTGATTACCAACTCCGAGCGGCGCCTCAACCTGGTCCGCCGGGCCGTAGCCCCGCCGGGGGAGGCCCGGGATGACCTGAGTATCGTCAGCCAGGTAGCCCGGCACCTGGGTGCCGGGGAATTTATGGCCTGGTCGGGGCCGGCGGCGGTTTTCGCCGAGTTAAAAGAACTTACCCGCGGCCGTCCCAACGACATCACGGGGGTAGATTACGCCCTGTTGGAACGCCGGGGAGGCGTCCAGTGGCCCTGTTCGTCAGGAAGCCGGGGAACGCCGCGGCTCTATACCGTCGGTGTTTTTCCCACCCGGGCGGAAGAGGCCCAGGGCTACGGCGAGTTTAATCACCCGGAGGGCAGGGCGCGCCTCTGGGCTGTTCCTTATGCACCGCCGCCGGAAGTACCAGACGGAGAATTTCCGTTCTGGCTCAATACCGGGCGGATTATCGAACATTACCATACCCGGACCAGGACTAAGCGTATACCGGAACTCCAGGCCCTGGTAGCGGGGGCCTATGTGGAGATTAATCTTGCCGATGCGGCCCGGCTGCAGGTAGCGGAAGGTGAAGTAGTCCGGGTAGTGACCCGCCATGGCTGGATTGAGGTGCCGGCCAGACTTACAGAGGTAGTAGCGCCGGGGGAGGTCTTTATCCCCTTCCACTTTGGCGACCTGGATCCCGGCGAGGAAAGCCGGCAGCAGGCAGCCAACCACCTCACCGGCCGTAACGTCGACCACCTCTCCGGCCAACCCCTGGCCAAGGCCGGGGTATGCCGCCTTGAGAAGTTGGCGGCAAACGGAGATTGAGTGGCAAGGGCTCCGGGATAGGCCGGGGAGCCTGGAGACCTGTACCGCCAGCCCCGCAGCAGTTGCTGTAAGTTGTAACCATTTTGGGGAGAAGTCTATTTTCGGAGGAGCCCCTCATGACGGCATACCGCCGCCAGCGAACGGGACAAATGGGAGTTGGTAAGCTTTAATCTGAAACTGGCGCAGCCAGTTTCGCCAAGCCTCCCACCTCTCACCTCCCACCTCACACATCTCATTTCGGAGGAAAGAGGGATATTCTAAAATCTTAGAGAGACATTATAAAATTTTAGAGACATGGTTAAAACAGGTGGACCCAAAATCCCGGCCGGACAAGCCCCGGGATTTTTTTATAGGCTGGCATAAATCTTGCATTATCCAATTAACTAGATTTATCCTGGCTTGTTCCACGGGTTACTATCACAAGGAGGATGAGGGGGTATATATGAAACAGAAGCTTAAACTCACCCGGCGCCAGTTTTTAAAGGCTTCGGCGGCCGCCGCCGCCCTGGCGGGTACGGCGGGGGCTACGAGATATTTTATCCCGAAAGCCGGGGCTACAGGTACGAGGGCGAACAAAGAAGTTCAATACGTCCGCACCACCTGTTCGCCCAACTGCACCCTGGCTTGCGGCATCCGCGCCATGGTGGTGGACGGGCAGATCAAGGCCCTTCTACCGTCCAACGACTACCCGGAACCCGAATACGGTCCCCGGGGATGCCTGCGGGGGCTCTCTTTCACCAACCTGATCTACGGCCCCGATCGCCTTAAAAAACCCTTACTCAGGACCGGGGACCGGGGTAAGGGTGAATTCAAGGAGGTTTCCTGGGAAGAGGCCCTGGACTATACCGCCGGCCGCCTGAAGGAAATCGCCGCCAAATATGGGCCCGAGAGCATCGGCTTTATCTTCCAGGTGGGCGGCACCGGCCACGTCCAGAAGGGGGCCTGGATTGCCCTGGCTACTATGGCGGGGTGGAGCCTGATCCACCCTTACGACCAGAACGGCGACCTGCCCATGTTCTGGCCCATGACCTTCGGCGTCCAGTCGGAGGAACTGGAACCCCTGGAGTGGCTCAACTCCCGCTATATCGCCATTTTTGGCTCCAACGTCCTGGTGACCCGGCTGATTGACGCTGATCTGCTGATCAAAGCCCGCAATAATGGCGCCCGGGTGGTCGTCTTTGACCCCAACTATTCGCCCACGGCCGCCAAGGCCGACGAGTGGGTGCAACTGAAACCGAGCAGCGACGCTGCCCTGGCCTTAGGTATTGCCCGGGTAATCATCGAAGAGAAGCTCTATGACGCTGATTTTATCAAGACCTTTACCGACCTGCCCCTCCTGGTGCGCCTGGATACCCATAAGCGCCTGCGGGCGCAGGAGGTCCGGGGGCTGGAGCCGCCGGCGGGCTTGCCGGCCTACCGGGAGGCCTTTGTCGCCTATAACGGCCGGCCCCTGGCCGTGCACCCGGAAAAATTGGACCTCCCCGCCGACGTCCTCCTGGAGGGGGAAGTGATGGTCGAACTCCTGGACGGGCAGAGGGTTACAGCCAAGCCCATCTTCCAGCTCCTCAAGGAGCAACTGAGCCGCTACACCCCGGCCTATGTGGCCCAGGAGACAGGGGTGCCCGCGGAGACGGTGGTCCGCCTGGGCCGGGAGATGGCACTAGCGAAGCCCTTGAACGTCATTTACGGCGCCAGCAACTACCAGTGGTACCACGGCGACCTGAAGGGCCGCGCCCTGGCCCTGCTGCCCGTTTTAACCGGCAATATCGGTAAACCGGGGGTGGGGATCTCCACCTACGCCGGCCAGTACAAGATCCGCTTTGACGTCAAAGACTGGTGGTTCCCCAAGGCCCCCCGCTGGGTGCCGTGGCTCTATATCCTCCACGGCCCGACTACCAGTATGACAGCGCCCTGGCCCCGGAACGGCCTCAAGGCCCTGATCTACGGCTGGGGCAACCCCCTGGACCAGCACAATATGGCCGACCGCCTGCGGCAAATGGCCCTGAAGAACGAATTGGAATTAATCGTCGGCCTGGATTTCTCCCTGACCACCAGCTGCCGCTACAGCGACGTCGTCTTCCCGGCGGCCACCTGGTACGAGAAGACCGAGCTGGTCACTACGCCTCTGCACCCCTATATGCAGCTACAGCAGCCGGCCATTAAACCCCTTTACGAGTCCCACTCCGAGCTGTGGATGGCCCGGGAACTCGCCCGGAGGCTGAATCCGGAGTTCGAGGCGCACTTCTTCCCCGGCCTGGACGAGAACCGGGCCGCCGAAAAAGCCATCGAGTTGCTGCTTACTAAAGGCGGGCCGCCGGTGGCTGGAATCACCCTGGAACAGCTTAAAAAAGGACCGGTGCGGGTGCATAGTGAAGCCCCGGGTAACCGGCAGATCCCCTTTTACGAGCAGGTGCAATTGAAAAAACCCTTTCCCCCCATCAGCCGGCCGGCGGCCCTGGCGGCTACGGCCAGGTTTGTCAAAAGCGGGCGCATCGAGTTTTACAAAGAAGAGGATACCTTTATCCGGCTGGGCGAAACCCTGCCAGTCCATAAGCCACCCTTTGAAGAAAGCGAGTACGCCCTGAACCCCCAGGTCAAGGGTAAATACCAGTTCGCCTATATCACCCGTAACTCCCTGTACCGGGTCCATTCCACCCACTCCAACAATATCTGGATGAACGAACTCCAGGACTACCGGCCCCGGGTTTTCTTAAACCCGGAGGACGCCGCTGCCAAAGGAATTAAGGAAGGGGATATGGTGGAGGTTTACAATGACCGCGGCCGGGTACGGGGCTACACCGCCCTGGACCCGGGCCAGGGGCGGCAGGTCGTCGTCTTTGAGCAGGGGTGGTGGAGCAGGTACCTCGACGGGGATTTTTACAACTCCCTGACCTATCCCTTTATCAAACCCACCCACGAGGTCTACTTTACTCCGGGCATCTGGGCTCCTAACACGGCCTGGAACGAGACCCTGTGTGATGTCCGAAAGGTTGGTGAAGGGCGATGAGGCTGGGCATGGTCATTGACCTGGAGCGCTGTATCGGCTGCCGTACTTGCGCGGTGGTTTGCAAAGGGCACAACTCCCAGCCGCCGGGTATGTGGTGGAACCGGGTCTTTACTCCGGGGAGCAAGGAACACCAGCTCCCGGTGGGCGGTAACGGGGGAGTTGGGATGACTTTTCTTCCCGTCTCCTGCCAGATGTGCGAGAACGCCCCCTGTGAGAAAGTCTGCCCGGTGGGAGCTACCTATACTGACGACCGCGGACGGGTGCTGGTTGACTACGAGCGCTGTATCGGTTGCCGCTACTGCATGGCCGCCTGTCCCTACGGCGTGCGCCAGTTCAACTGGGAGGACCAGCAAAAGGCCAAAGCGAAGGCGGGTTATATGCCAGGATATGATTACGGCTATCCTTTCGAGCATCGTGACCGGAACGGCCGCCTGGTTTACACGCCGGATCGTCCCAAAGGAATTGTGGAAAAATGCACCTTCTGCGTGCAATATACCGACACAGGAGAATTACCTATCTGTGTTCAGGCCTGCCCGGCCGGGGCGCGCTTCTTTGGCGACCTGGACGACCCGAACTCCGAGGTCAGCCGCCTGGTGCGGGAGCGGCAGCCTTTAAGACTAAAAGAAGAACTGGGCACCAGGCCCAAGGTCTTTTACCTGCCGCCGGCAGGACCGCGGAAGTAAGGGAGGACGCTCCTGAAGGGTTTTGGGGGCGAGGGAAAATAAAGGCAGACAGCGACATTTTCTAGGAGGGAGACCCTGTGAGGAAACTAAATGTGGCTTTTGCCCTGGGTCTGGTTCTTTTGCTGGTAAGTTTATTTACCTGGGGCTACCAGCTTAAAAACGGCCTGATTGTGACCGGTATGCGCAATCCCTTTAGTTGGGGATTGTATATTGCCACCTTTGCCTTCTTTGTGGGGATTGCCGCCGGGGGGCTAATCGTTTCTTCTTCGGTTTACCTTTTCAATCTTGAGCAGTTAAAGCCTTTTACCCGCATTGCTTCCCTTTCCGCCTTTGCCAGCATTATGGCCGCGGCGGTAATCATCCTGCC
>JASUSX010000083.1 GCA_030445875.1 Clostridia bacterium | reverse complement strand
CGTCGTCTTGCCGTGGTCTACGTGCCCTATCGTCCCTACGTTGACATGGGGTTTCTTGCGTTCGTATTTTTGTTTGGCCATGGTTTTGTTGTCCTCCTCTGAAATGAGATGTGAGAAGTGGGAAGTGGGATGCCTGTCGAAACTGGCTACGCCAGTTTCAAATTAAAGCCTCCCTACCTCTCGTTCCCCCCGTTCGCTGGTGGCGGCCTGCCACCATAATGACTCCCAGTTGCGAGATGCAGGAAGCACCTTATTTTGTTAAGGTTGGTAATAACAGTTGCTGGCTACTTCCCGTTTCACCCTGCCCTGACAGGTTAAGATTCCTTAAGATAACCCCTTTGCAATCAGCTATTGGTAAAAAGCGGGTCCTTGAGTGGCGGGAATAAGGGCGAGAAGCATCGCGTAGATTTAATCTCACGTCCCACCTTGCACTTCGCACTTTCCCTATGCCCCCTGGCGTTTGGCGATAATCTCGGTGGCGATGTTCTGGGGCACCTCGTCATAGTGATCAAACTGCATGACGTAGGTACCGCGGCCCTGGGTACGTGAGCGCAGGTCGGTCGCATAGCCAAACATGGAAGCCAGGGGTACCAAGGCGCGGATAACCTGGGCGCCAGCCCGGGCTTCCATGCCTTCTACCCGGCCGCGGCGGGAGTTCAGGTCACCGATTACATCGCCCATATATTCTTCCGGCACCACTACTTCTACCTTCATAACCGGTTCCAGGAGGACCGGTTGCGCCTTCCTGGCGGCGTCCTTAAAGGCTATCGAACCGGCAATCTTAAAGGCCATTTCCGAGGAGTCAACCTCGTGGTAGGACCCATCCATCAGGGCCACTCGGACATCTACTACCGGGTAACCCGCCAGGACACCGCTGGCCATGGCTTCCTGGATGCCGGCGTCTACGGCGGGGATGTACTCCCTGGGTATAACCCCACCGACAATCTTGTTCACAAATTCATACCCCTTACCGGGCTCCTGGGGTTCGACTTCAACAACTACATGGCCATACTGGCCCCGGCCGCCGGTCTGACGGATAAACTTGCCTTCGGCCTTCACAGCCCGGCGGATGGTTTCTTTATAGGCCACCTGGGGACGGCCAACCTTGGCGCCGACCTTAAACTCCCTGAGCAGGCGGTCGACAATAATCTCCAGGTGCAATTCCCCCATGCCGGAAATAATGGTCTGACCGGTCTCAGGGTCGGTATGCATCTTAAAGGTGGGATCCTCTTCCGCCAGCTTTTGCAGGGCCAGGCTCATCTTTTCCTGGTCCGCCTTGGTTTTAGGTTCAATAGCCACCGATATAACCGGCTCCGGGAACTCCATGGCCTCCAGCACAATGGGATGCTTCTCATCGCAGAGGGTATCGCCGGTGGCGGTCTCTTTCAAGCCCACCGCAGCCGCAATATCGCCTGCATAGGCTTCCTCTACTTCCTCCCGGTGGTTGGCGTGCATCCGCAGGATACGGCCCACCCGCTCCCGGCGGCCCTTGGTGGAATTATAGACATAGGAACCTGAGCGTATCGTGCCGGAATAGACCCGGAAAAAGGTCAGCTTGCCCACATAAGGGTCGGCCATGATCTTGAAGGCCAGGGCGGCAAAGGGTTCGTTATCGCTGGAATGGCGCTCGTCCTCAGACCCGGTTTCCGGGTCCACCCCCTGGATGGCCGGTACGTCCGTCGGCGCCGGTAAGAAATCGACCACCGCGTCCAGCAAAGGCTGGACCCCTTTATTCTTAAAGGAAGAGCCACAAAGGACAGGTACCATCTTGACAGCAATGGTCGCCTTGCGAATACCGGCTTTAATATCGGCTTCGGTCAACTCTTCCCCTTCCAGGTACTTGACCATCAGCTCCTCGTCGCTCTCGGCTACCGCCTCCAGCAACTTCTCCCGGTACTCGCGAACCAGATCCTCCATGTCCGCCGGGATGGGTTCTTCATCGATGGTGGTCCCCAGGTCATCGGTATAATAAATGGCTTTCAAGCTAATCAAATCTACCAGGCCGCGGAAACCATCCTCCGCCCCGATGGGTAGCTGGATCGGCACCGGGTTGGCCCCCAGACGATCGGCAATCATTTTTACGCCCCGGAAGAAATCAGCCCCGACGCGGTCCATTTTGTTAATATAGGCAATCCGGGGGACGCCGTATTTATCAGCCTGGCGCCAGACAGTCTCGGACTGGGGTTCTACCCCGCCCACAGAACAGAAGACAGCGATAGCACCATCCAGGACTCGCAAAGAACGCTCGACCTCAACGGTAAAATCCACATGGCCTGGCGTGTCGATAATATTGATGCGATGATCCCGCCAAAAACAGGTCGTAGCCGCCGAGGTAATGGTAATGCCCCGTTCCTGCTCCTGCACCATCCAGTCCATGGTAGCGTTGCCATCGTGCACCTCGCCCATCCGGTGAACGCGGCCGGTATAAAACAGGATCCTCTCGGTGGTAGTAGTTTTACCGGCATCAATATGGGCCATAATGCCGATATTCCTGGTCTTTTCCAGTGGGTATTCTCTAGCCATAAAGTTTCATCCCTTCTCACAATCAGGTTTCAGGTGCCGGTGGTCGCCTTGAGGTGAGACCCCCGGTCCCTGGGCCCCTGACCCCCACACCTACCACCGGTAATGAGCAAAGGCTTTGTTGGCTTCTGCCATCTTATGTGTATCTTCGCGTTTCTTGACAGCGCCGCCGGTATTGTTGGCGGCATCCATCAGCTCGGCGGCCAGCTTTTCGGCCATGGTTTTGCCGCTACGCGCCCGGGCGTAGCTTACCAGCCAGCGAACACCCAGGGTCTGCCGCCTCTCCGGCCGTACCTCCATGGGTACCTGATAGTTGGCGCCGCCCACCCGCCGGGCTTTAACCTCCAGGACCGGCATTACGTTTTTGAGGGCTTGCTCAAAAACCTCTACCGGATCCCTGCCGGTTTTCTGCTTGATGGTGTCGAAGGCCTCATAGCAGATATTCTGGGCCAGCGACTTTTTACCATCAAGCATAACCTGGTTAATCAATTTAGTAACTTTGGTATTCCCATAAAGGGGGTCTGGTAAAACCCCCCGCCGGGGAACACTGCCTCTGCGCGGCAACCTTATCCCCCCTTACTTTTTAGGCCGTTTGGCTCCATATTTGGAGCGGCCCTGGTTACGGTTCTGCACCCCGGCAGAATCAAGGGTGCCCCTGATGATATGATATCTGACGCCAGGTAAATCCTTCACCCTGCCTCCCCTGACCAGGACCACCGAGTGTTCCTGCAGGTTGTGGCCAATACCGGGGATATAGGCGGTTACCTCAATACCATTGGTCAGGCGTACCCGGGCTACCTTGCGCAGCGCCGAATTAGGCTTCTTGGGCGTAGTAGTATAGACACGAGTACAGACGCCCCGCTTCTGGGGACATTCCTTTAAGGCCGGGGCCGTCGACTTTTTCGTTACCGTCTCCCTTGCCTGCCTTACCAGCTGCTGAATTGTGGGCATTCCTTCCACCTCCTTCCCCGGGTCATTCCTCCAGGATAGCCGCTGAGGCCGAGCCTACTTCAATACCGCAGGCCTGGCCCAGCTCCTGCATTGACTCCACTCTAATTATTTCCACGCCGCGATCGCGGCAAAGCTGAATTAACGGCCCGGTAACGCGGGTTTCGGCATCGTTGGCTATATAGACCACCCGGGCTGTCCCCTTCATCACCGCCTTGGTGACCTGTTTGGTGCCTACCGACTTTTTCTTGGCCACCCGCAAACGTTCATAGGGCATATATCAACCCCCCTGGGCAGTCGCACTTTTTAATACTATCATTTCCCGGTAGCCGTGTCAACAGAATCTGCGACCTCGTTATCTTCAGTCTCCCCTTCCGGGGTTAGAACTCTGATCTGCCGGTAACGGCTCATACCCGTACCAGCCGGGATTAGCTTGCCGATTATGACGTTTTCCTTGAGTCCCAGGAGGGGATCGATTCGCCCTTTAATGGCCGCCTCCGTGAGCACCCGGGTGGTCTCCTGGAAGGAGGCCGCTGACAGGAAGGAGTCCGTCGCCAGGGAGGCCTTGGTTATCCCCAGGAGTACCGGCCGGGCTGTGGCCGGCTTGCCACCCCTGGCCTGGGTTTGCAGGTTAACGTCTTCGAATTCGAAGGCATCCACCAGGGTACCGGGGAGGAGTTCGGTGTCACCCTCGTCCTCCACCTTGACCTTGCGCAGCATCTGGCGGATCATGACTTCAATATGCTTGTCATTGATGTCGACCCCCTGGAGGCGGTAAACCCGCTGCACCTCCCGCAGGAGATAGATCTGGACACCGCGGACACCCTTGACCTTGAGCAGGTCGTGGGGGTTAACGGAACCCTCGGTTAACTCGTCCCCGGCTTCTACCTGGTCACCCTCGTTAACCCTCAGGCGGGAGCCATAGGGTACATGATAAGAGAACTTCTCCCCGCTGGCGTCGGTAATCTCGATCTCCCGGCGGCCGCGGATCTCATTAATGGCGGTTATGGTTCCGGCCACCTCAGCGATAATGGCCTGGCCTTTGGGCTTGCGGGCCTCAAAAAGTTCCTCTACCCGCGGAAGACCCTGGGTAATATCCTCGCCGGCTACGCCACCGGTGTGGAAGGTCCGCATGGTCAACTGGGTGCCTGGTTCACCAATGGACTGGGCGGCGATATGGCCAACGGCTTCGCCGATCTCCACGGCCTTACCAGTGGCCATATCCCGGCCGTAGCACTTGCGGCAAACCCCGTAACGGGTCTTACAGGTAAGGACTGAACGGATCTTTACCTTTTTAATGCCGGCAGCCACAATGGCCTGGGCAACCTCGTCGCTGATCATGGTGCCCGCAGCCACCAGAAGGTCGCCGGTTTCCGGGTGACGCACATCCTCCAGGGCGTAGCGGCCGGCCAGGCGTTCCTCCATCTTCTCGATTACCTGGTTGCCTTCATGGATCTCTTCTACTTCAATGCCGGCCGTGGTACCGCAGTCGTCTTCCCGGACAATGACTTCCTGGGCCACGTCTACCAGGCGCCGGGTCAGGTAACCGGAGTCGGCCGTCCGTAAAGCCGTGTCCGCCAAGCCTTTGCGGGCGCCGTGGGTGGAGATGAAGTACTCCAGCACCGTCAGGCCTTCGCGGAAGTTGGCTTTAATGGGCAGGTCGATAATCCGGCCGGAAGGGTCGGCCATGAGGCCGCGCATCCCGGCCAGCTGGCGGATCTGCTGGACATTACCCCGGGCGCCGGAGTTGGCCATCATGAATACGGGGTTGAATTTATCCATGCCCGCCATGAGCTGTTTAGTCAGGGTGTCGGTGGCGTTGTTCCAGAGGCCGATGACCTTCTGGTAGCGCTCTTCCTCACTGATTAAGCCCTTCCGGTACTGGTGGTCAACCTTTTCGACCGCCGCTTCCGTCTCGGCCAGGATCTTCCCTTTCTCCGGTGGGACCACGATATCGCCAATACCGATGGTAAAGCCGGCCAGGGTGGAGTAGTGGAAGCCCACTTTTTTAATACCATCCAGCAGTTTGGCCGTGGCTTCCGTCCCCAGGCGTTTATAACAACGGGCGATGATTTCCGTCAGCTTCTTTTTGTCTACCTCACAGTTATAGTACCCCAGCTTAGGCGGAATGGGGATTTCCCGGTTAAAGATGAGCCGGCCGATGGTCGTCTCCAAAAGCTGGCCATCTTCCAAGCGCACCTTAATCAGGGCATGGACGTCCACTACCTTATTGAGGTAGGCCATGTAGGCCTCGTCGTAACTGCTGAGGACCTTGCCCTCACCCCGGGCGCCTGCGCTGACGGTAGTCAGGTAATAAGAGCCCAGCACCATATCCTGGGTCGGCGAGACTACCGGCCGGCCATCCTTGGGGTTCAAGATATGGTGGGCGGCCATCATCAAAATACGCGCTTCGGCCTGGGCTTCCGCCGACAGGGGCACATGGACGGCCATCTGGTCACCATCGAAGTCGGCGTTGTAGGCCGTGCAGACCAGGGGGTGGATCTGGATAGCCCGGCCTTCCACCAGCACCGGCTCGAAGGCCTGGATGCCCAGGCGGTGCAGGGTCGGGGCCCGGTTTAAGAGGACCGGGTGTTCGGCGATAACCTCCTCCAGGACGTCCCAGACCTCGTTTTTAACCCTTTCCACCATACGCTTAGCGCTCTTGATGTTATGGGCCAGGCCCTCATCTACCAGCCTTTTCATCACAAAGGGCTTGAAGAGTTCCAGGGCCATCTCCTTGGGCAGGCCACACTGGTGAATCTTTAGTCCCGGCCCGACGACAATCACCGACCGGCCCGAATAATCCACCCTTTTGCCCAGCAGGTTCTGCCGGAAACGGCCCTGCTTGCCCTTGAGCATATCGCTTAAGGACTTCAGGGGGCGGTTGCCCGGTCCCGTGACCGGCCGGCCGCGGCGGCCGTTGTCTATCAGGGCATCAACCGCCTCCTGGAGCATACGCTTTTCATTGCGGACAATGATGTCCGGAGCACCCAGGTCCAGGAGCCTCTTCAAGCGGTTGTTGCGGTTGATGACCCGGCGGTAGAGGTCGTTCAAGTCGGAAGTGGCAAAACGGCCCCCATCGAGCTGGACCATGGGCCGCAGTTCCGGGGGGATCACCGGGATAACATCCAGGATCATCCACTCGGGCCGGTTGCCGGAAGAACGAAAGGCCTCTACCACCTCCAGGCGGCGAATGGCCCTGATTTTACGCTGGCCGCTGCTGTCCTTTAATTCCTGGCGTAACTCGGCAGCCAACTGGTCCAGGTTGATCTCCTGGAGGAGTTCTTTGATAGCCTCGGCCCCCATGGCCGCCCGGAACTGGTTACCGTATTTGTCCCGGTTTTCCCGGTATTCGGCTTCCGTCAGCAACTGCTTTTTCAGAAGGGGGGTATCCCCGGGATCAATGACCACATACGAGACGAAGTACAGGACCTTCTCCAGGGAGCGGGGAGACATATCCAGGATCAATCCCATGCGGCTGGGGATGCCCTTAAAATACCAGATGTGGGACACCGGGGCCGCCAGTTCAATATGGCCCATGCGCTCCCGGCGTACTTTAGAACGGGTAACCTCGACGCCACAGCGGTCACAGACAATGCCTTTATACCGTACACGCTTGTATTTACCGCAATGACACTCCCAGTCTTTGGTGGGACCGAAGATGCGCTCGCAAAAAAGGCCGTCGCGTTCCGGTTTCAAGGTGCGGTAATTGATGGTTTCTGGCTTCTTCACCTCGCCGCTGGACCAGGCCCGGATCTGTTCAGGCGAAGCCAGGCCGATACGCATGCGCTCAAAGTTACTTACATCCAGCATAACTCCTGCCCCCTTGAAGACCTTAAATTTCTTCCTCGTCGTATTTATCGCCGTGGACTACCCTGGCCCGAGGTTTAATAGCTGTCAAGCCATTACCATATTCATCTTCCCCGACACCCAGCTCCAGCTCGGCGGGATCCAGGTCGGCAGGATCAAAGTCCAGGTCTTCGTCCCCCTCTTCTTCACTCTCTTCGTTCTCCTCGGGCTCTGCCTCCACCTGCCCCTGGATATCCAGGCCCAGTTCCTGGGCCGATTCGGCCACGTCATCGTCGTCCTCTTTAATCTCGATCTCTTCGTTCTCTTCCGAGAGGACCTTGACATCCAGCCCCAGGCTCTGGAGTTCTTTAATCAGGACCTTAAAGGATTCCGGTACGCCAGGTTCCGGGACATTCTCTCCTTTAACAATGGCCTCGTAAGTCTTGACCCGGCCGACAACGTCATCGGACTTGACGGTCAGGATCTCCTGCAGGGTGTAGGCGGCCCCATAGGCCTCCAGGGCCCAGACCTCCATTTCCCCGAAACGCTGGCCGCCGAACTGGGCTTTACCCCCCAGGGGCTGCTGGGTCACCAGGGAGTAGGGGCCAGTCGACCGGGCATGGATCTTATCATCTACTAGGTGAGCCAGTTTCAGCATATACATGTACCCCACCGTAATGGGCCGGTCAAAGGGCTCACCCGTGCGGCCGTCGTAGAGGATGGTCTTACCTCCTTCGGGCAGGTTGGCTTGCCGCAGTTTTTCTTGAATCTCTTCTTCTGTAGCCCCGTCAAAGACCGGGGTAGCAATATTTATCCCCAGGGCTCTCGCCGCCCACCCCAGGTGGGTCTCCAGAATCTGCCCCAGGTTCATGCGGGATGGTACCCCCAGGGGATTCAAGACGATCTCTATGGGTGTGCCATCCGGGAGGAAGGGCATATCCTCTTCGGGCAGGATGCGAGAGATAACACCCTTGTTACCGTGGCGGCCGGCCATCTTATCCCCCACCGAGATCTTGCGTTTCTGGGCCACATA
>JASUSX010000082.1 GCA_030445875.1 Clostridia bacterium | reverse complement strand
CATGGTTTTCCTAAATCCTCCCGGATCCTACATTAATTTTTACAAGACGATTGTTTAAGGCGAAAACCAACCACCATTACTTCTTCGGGTCCCCACAACCCAGTATTAAAGCAAGAGGACAGCCATATTGCCGTCCCCTTTCTAAAAGACTCTTTCCTTATCAGACCGCCACCTATCAGCTTTACTAAAAACCCGTACCATGTTTTTCCCCTGCCCCTTGGCCTCATAAAGGGCGCTGTCGGCAGCCTCAATCAATTCCCCGATCGTGGCGGCATCCAGGGGGTAATTAGCAAGCCCAATACTCACCGTCAAAACCCGGCCCGGACCGCAACCCTCATTATCTATAGCAGCGTTCATGATATTCCGGCGTACCCTTTCGGCTACGGCAGTTGCTTCCAGGGCGGTAGTTTCCGGCATGATCATGACAAATTCCTCGCCGCCGTAGCGCGCTGCTATATCAACCTCCCGGATGCTGGATTGGATGATGGCTGCTATCCCTTGAAGGGCTTTGTCCCCCTGCCGGTGGCCGTAGGTGTCGTTGTAAACCTTAAAATCATCGATATCGAGCATGGCTAAGGTAAAGGTGCGCCGGTAACGCCGGGCGCGGGCCAGTTCCTTTTCTAATAGCTCCATCATGTGCTGGTAATTATATAAACCCGTTTTGGCGTCAACGGTAGCCTGGCGTTTCATGGTCTCGTACATCTGGGCGCGTTCAACAGCCAGGGCGGTGTACCCGGCGATGATCTCCACCAGCCGGACTTCATCGGTGTTAAATCCCCCGTCCTTTTGTAAAAAAATAGCGCCGCCAACCTCCTGGCCGATGACCAGGGGCATAGTCAAGTCCCGCCCTACCAGCCTGGCCGACTGCCCGGCACCGGCTGCCAGGACTCCCGGCGGGGTATTATTTACCGATGTATCTTCCAGGGTATAATTCCGCCATTCGCCGGTGCTGCTGACCAGGTACACGCCACCTGCGCAATGGAGCAACTCCCGCAGGTGCCTGGTAATGGCCCTGGCTGTTAGCTCAAGGTCCAAGCAGGAACCCAATTCCCTGGTCATGTCCTGGATTACAGTAAGCTCCTGCACCTTCTTTTCCAGGTTGCTGTTGGCGGCAGACAACTCCTGATTAAGGGTCTCCAGGCGGGCGATGAGCCTGTCTTTTACCTCAAAGTATTCCCGGAAGCTGAGGGCGTAGGCCATCATCACTTCCAGGAGCAGGTCGAAGGACATGAGAATTAATCCCGGTACCCGAAGGGGTGAAGTGTCCCGGAACATCTTTTCCAGGGCCTCCAGGTGATACTGGACCAGATCTTCGGGCCCAACGCCATTCTCCACCAGTGCTTTGCTCAGCTTTGAGGCTTCATAAAGGACGGCTTCACTCTGCTTGCGGCTATACTGGCGTAAGAGCTCGAGGTAGGTTTCCTGCCATTGTACTTCCATTGCTGGCTCGTCCTCCATTACCTGGCGACTATAACGGCGACATCATCATCCCGTCGGCCATACCCTTCCCCTATTAGCCGGGCCAGTTCCTCCGGGGGAAGGGGGGAATTCGCTAGAGCGGCCGGAGAGACCGCGCCTTCCTTAATACCGTCCGAGTGGATTAAAAAAAGATCCCCCTCCTGATATGGCCCCCGATCAATTAAAAGCCGGCGCGGGTAATTATAACCCAGGATACCAGAAGTTGTCAGAGGCGTTACTATCTTGCCGGCCAGGATCTGTAAAAGGATATTGCCCACAACGGCTGCCTGCCAGCGGCCCTTTTTCTTGTCAACCCGGCACAGGGCGGCAACGGCCCCCCTGGTCCCCATTAACCGTTGATGACAAAGCCGGAAAATATTTTCCAGGCCGACATTCAGGCCGGTTTCCAGGCAAGCGATAGCTTCCGCTGCAGCCCGGGCGGCTTCTGGTCCGTGGCCAATACCGTCAACTACGGCCAGGTTAAGAATACCATCCTCATCCTTGACCAGGCAGGCATCGCCGCAGGCTATCTCTCCTTCCCTGGCCCGGGTATAAACTCCTACTTCCAGTGCTTCCACTTCCCAATCCTGATGGTGGTACCCCGGCCGGCCCGGGATTCTATGTCAAAGGTATCCATTAGTCGCTTAGCTCCAGAGAGGCCCGCACCCAGGCCATTACTGGTTGAATAGCCGTCCCTTAAAGCCAGCTCGATATCGGCAATGCCCGGTCCCCGGTCGCTGACGGTGATTACGATGCCCTGGCGTTCTTCCTCGGCAACCGCTTCAATATCCACCTTGCCGGAACCGGCGTAAAGGACCACGTTGCGAGTCAGTTCGGAGACGGCCGTGGCTATCCGCACCTGGTCCACTGTGTTGAAGCCTATTTGCCGGGCCAGTTCCCTAGCTGCCTGCCGGGCCGTAATTATATCATATTCGCTGGTGATAGGGAGGGTTTGTACAGACGTCATTTTGGCTCCCCCCTGGCCCTGCCTTTTAACATATCCAGGCCCTTTTGCAGGTTCAAAGCCGTGGCCATGCCCTGGAGATCCAGGCCCATCTCCGTTAAAGTAATGGCTACCGCCGGGTTGATGCCTGTCAGGACAAAGGGCAGGCCCAGCAGCCCGGCCAGCCTGCTGATCTCCATGAGGACCCTGGTCACGAAACTGTCCACCACTTCCAGGGCACTGATATCAATCACCAAACCCGCGCCAGCATCCCGGGTGATATTATGTAATAAATCCT
Source organism: Clostridia bacterium (assembly GCA_030445875.1). GTDB lineage: Bacteria > Bacillota > DSM-521 > Neomoorellales > Neomoorellaceae > Neomoorella. The sequence continues at coordinate 5,634 of JASUSX010000082.1, read as the reverse complement.
CCTTAAACTCGATAACGCTCTGGTCGTGAAGGGTTTCTTCAATGGTCACCAGCCAGAAATTATCTACTTTAAGGATGGGTACCCGGTTATTCATCGTCCCGTTCCACCCGCTCCAGCTTATAACCCAGCCAGCGAAAAGCCAGTACCAGCCCGGCCTGGAGGTTGTTTTTGGTGACAATATCCTGGAAGTCAATCCCCAGCCGGACAATGGTCTGGGCCAGTTCCGGCCTGATGCCGACTAAGATGCAGCGGCTGCCTAAAAGCCTGGCGGCCTTGACGGTTTTGATCAAGTGATGGGCTACCTGGGTATCTACCACCGGCACGCCGCTGATGTCGATAATGGCAACCTCGGCCTGGTATTGGACGATGCCTTCTAAGAGATTATCCATTATCTCTTTGGCCCGGCGGGTATCGATGGTGCCGATTAACGGCAGCAAAAGGATGTCCTGCATTAAAGGGATGACCGGGGTGGAAAGCTCCATTAAAGCTTCGTTTTGCTTCTCGATAACCTCGCGCTGGGCCTGCAGAGCCGTCTTTAGCAAAAAGGTCGTGCCACTAAAGATATGTTCCCGCACGGTGCTTATATAAGGTACTGCTGCCTGCAGATCAGTTCCTTGACTCTGTATTATTCCGATAAAGCCATCCAGAATTTTTTCCAGTATTAGCTGGAGGGTTTCAATATGGTAACCCCGGGCAAAGAGTAGCTTAACTTTATCTGTGATTTCTTTCTCCAGCTCCGCCGTCGTAAAAGCAGGCTGCTCAATATCTGCCGCCAGGGCCAGGCAGAGGTCACGGGTGAAACCGGGGATCTCGCTTAAGGGCAGGTCGACCCGCTCCTCTTTTTTTAATAGTTCAACAGCAGCGTTGATGATAGTCTCTGGCCCGATTTCGCCGAACACACCCACGACTTTTTCCTCCTTAATTTGACATTAGTAGACAAGGTAATTATAGAAGCGCCTTTTCTTGCCGTCAAGAAAATTTTACCTTGATGGTGGGGTTATTTAATGTCCCTTTAATCTTTATGTTTTATATTTAACCTCAACATTCCCCCGGTTGAACTGGTTAAGCAAACCGGTTAAGTAAAGGAGAAAGAAAAGGAGGTCATCCCTATGGACATGCATGGGTTTGAGGTTCTCAACAACCTGGCCGGCCACTGCTGGCCGTCAAGGTTTTTAAAGTTGTATCCGGTCCTAAAAGTTTACGATTGGCTATAGCCGGACCTGCAACCCTCTCTGCCCAGCTCTGAATTTTTTGATTAATGCTTTCCAGGTAACCAAGGGAAGCAGTATCCTGGCCTAAATTTCCAGCCAGTTTTTTATAATAATCTTGTATTTCTTGCTGAGCTTCATTGTAGGGAGCCAGGAAAGCCGGATCGCCTGTCAACAGGTAGCCCCGTTCCCCCGTTTCCATATCAATGACCAGTTTTTCAATGTTCTTCAGATCGTACAAAGCAACATAACTTTCCTGGCCCACCCGATAATACCGGTCCGCCAATCCTACCATCTGTTCATACAATAAAACAGTCTGGATTATAACGCCAATAATTAACAAGACTATTATGATTGCCAGTACCCGGGAATTTAAATACTTTTTCATTACCGGACCGCCGCCTGTCAGTTTTACTGGACGCCGCCCGGCTTCATAAAGGTCGCTGCCGGCAGCGTCAACCCATTCCCCGGCCATAGTGGCGTCCAGATAGCCCTGAGCGCCACCCACCGACTTTTTCCTCCCTGAAGTGACAATATTCTATAACCGTAATTATAGGTGCAACCCATTTTATCGTCAAGCAAATTTTACCGCGGACTGCCCGGCTTTAAAACAGAAAGAAATCCCTGCTTTTATAAAAGCAGGGATTTTTTTGCCGCTTTATGCGGCAGGTAAAGAGGAGGTCGTTGTAGTTGGCGCTGGGATGGAAGGAGTAGTTGTCGTACTGGTACCTGTTGTGGCGGGAGGTGTGGGGCTGGTACCTGTCGGTACTGCCGAAGTTGTTGGACTGCTGTTAACCGGGCTTTCAGGCGCCGTTGTACCAGGTGGTGGAGTCTCAGTACCTTGCCCTGCTTCGTTTGCGTTGCCTTCTTCAATATCAATGTCGCCGGTTGCTGCATCATAATTCACTTTATCTTTAAATACCTCACCCAGAAACCTCAAGGGCACAAAAGTACGGTTGCTGATTAATGCCGCGGGGACATCCAAATTGATTTTGGTGTCATTGACAGTTACTTCTGTACTCCCAGGCATAAGCACTACTGTAATTCCATTTTTTGTTATGGTTACAGTGTTGGTTGCCTCGTCCCAATTGACAGTTGCACCTAGACCCTGGGTAACCGCCCTGACGGGGATAAGGGTCCGGCTTCCTTTAATCACTGGCGGTACATCAAATTTAATTTCTTTATTCTTAACCCGGATTCTACCTTGGAATTTCACAAGACCGGCATTTTGAGTTTCTTCCCTTACCTGGTTTTCTTCCCTCGCCTGTGCTTCCGGGGTAACCTGTAGCCCGGAAATTTCCTTTTCTAGGTATCTTTGCGCCTCATTTTCTTCCTTCGTCCTGGCCCCTTCCTGAGATTTTATTTCTTGTTCTTTTGGTTCGGTTTCTTTCCCGTTGCTAGTCTCATCTTGAGCTTCGGTTGTCTGATCTTCTGACTCTACTTCTAATTGTTCCTTTTCCCCTTTAACCTTAATCCCATAGTTAGCCCCTCCATCGGTAACTACCGTATATTGGCCAGGACTATGTTTGTCATTACCATTACCCGGGTGGGCATAAGCTATGCCGGCCGGCAATAGCAGGCTGGTTATGGCCAGGGTACTGATTAGTTTTTTATACTTCATCCAGCATACCCCCTGTAAAAATTTTAGGACAACCCGCCTAAGCCCGGGTTGCCCGTTATCGCCAAAAAATTTCAATATGGCTTACCCGGCAACCCGGCTGCCATAGCCTGTCAAGGCTTTAGGCCCGTGGCTTTGCGCCCCCGCCTTTCGGTCGGGTTCGCCCTTTGCGGCTCTTTATAAGATTCATCGGCATATCTAATAATTTCTTGACTGCCTGGCAGCAAATTAATTATAGAAAACGCAACTACTTCCGGTGCCTTCAACCATCAGCCGGCCCGGATCTCCTGGCGCATGAAGAAGTAATAGGCCAGGGCGAAGATGAGCAGGGTCGCCGCCAGGAGCCCTACCAGATGGGGCCAGATAAGGAGCAGGCTCTGGCCCAGGGGCAGGCTGCCCGGGATGGCCCCCTCCAGCTGCTGGACCAGTACCGGCCCCAGGGTGCGCACCCCGGGGTTAAGCAGGGTTATAGTGGCTTCATCGTAGAGGGTCGTCGGTGAAAGCCTCCCCAGGCCCTGCTTCAAGGTGGCATTATGCAGGATCTGCTGCGGCGGGGAGTCTTGACCGGCCGGGAAGAGGCCGTCGGCAATGAGACCCGCCAGCATACCGGCAAAGAGGGCGCAAAAGAGCCAGACGGCGATGCCCGCCAGGGCCGAGGTGGCGTTCTGGCGGAACAGCAGGGAAAAGAGCAGGGAAACGCTCAACCAGAAAGCCACATAGATAATGGTCACCAGGAGGTAGACGAGGAGCCGCCCCAGCTCCTCCCCCGTCGGCGGGACGCCAAGGAGGAGAAGCCCCAGCCCGGCCACCAAGAAACCCAGGGCCAGGATGACCAGGGACAGGACCGTGAACCCCGCCAGGAACTTGCCGTTGATTACGTCGTCCCGGTAAATGGGCTGGGCCAGGAGCCGGCTTAAGGTACGTTTGTTATGCTCACCGTTAATGGCGTCGAACCCCAGGGCCAGGCCCAGCAGGGGGCCCAGGAAGGAAATAAAGGTGATAAAGGGCGGCAGGCTCCCGCCACCGGTGGTAAAGAGGCGCAGGAATACAAACTGGGTATCCCCCTGGCCCACCGGCTGGCGAATGTTCTGGGCTGCTACATAAAAGGAGCCAATGCCGGCAACAGCCACCAGGAGAAAAAGGATGGTAAAGCGGGTGCTGCCCAGGTTATCGGCCAGTTCTTTCTGGAAAACGGCCTTAAGGCCGCCGCTAAACCTCTCCTGCTGCCGCCACCAGGCCAGCCAGTCCTTAACTTCATCCTGCCAGCGCACCATGGTATCCCTCCCCCTGGAAATACTGGCGGTAGATATCGTCCAGGTCATAGCCTCGGGCCCTTAAATAGAGCAGGGTAAATCCCTTGCCAGCCAGGTAGGGGGCCAGCTCGCGACGGACATCCACCCCTGCCGCGCAACCTACCCGCATAAAGGCGCCGCGGCGTTCCACAGTAGCCACGCCGGGCAAAGCCTCCAGGACAGCCAGCAGGTCGTCATTATCCGGCTCGGCCTGGAGCTCAATCTCCAGAGGCTTGCCGGCCATGACCTGCTGCCCCAGGAGGGCCACCGGCCCCACGGCTATCAGCCTGCCGCCGACGAAGATCCCCACCCGGTCGCAGATCTGCTGGACCTGGTGCAGGAGGTGGGAGGAGATGAGGATGGTCTTCCCCCGCTCCCGGGCCAGGCGGAGAATCAGGTCCAGCAACTCCTGTACACCCTGGGGATCGATCCCCAGGGTGGGTTCGTCCAGGATAATAATGGTCGGATCTTTTAGGATTACATCAGCGATACCCAGGCGCTGCCGCATCCCGCGGGAAAACTCCCGCACCCGGCGGTCGGCGGCGTCCGCCAGACCCACCTCGGCCAGGGCCGCTTCCAGGCGCTGCCGGGCCAGGCTTGCGGGGATTTGGTTCAAGCTGGCCGTGTAGAGTAGGTTTTCCCTGGCGGTCAGGTCGTCGTAAAAGCCGACGTTATCCGGCAGGTAACCAACGATCCTTTTGACCTCCAGGGGGTGCCGGGTCGCATCCAGGCCGTGCACCAGGGCCTGGCCACCCGTCGGCTCGGTCAACCCCAGGAGCATCAGGATGGTAGTCGTCTTACCAGCACCGTTGGGTCCCAGCAGGCCGAAAACCTCCCCCGCCTGGATCTCCAGGTTCAAGTCCTGGACAGCGGTGATACTGCCATACTGTTTGGTAAGGTTCCGGGTGACAATGACCGCTTCCTGTCCCGCCATAGCTATCGCCGCCCGTATTTACGGAAGATCCAGGCCACGCCGCCGATTACGGCCAGCACCAGCACAACCCCTACCAGGCCCCACAGGGTGGAGGTCCGCACGCCGACCCGGAACTCAGCGGTTCCGCTGGCCTCCTGGGCATTGGCCGTTAGCCCGACGACATAATCGCCGGCGATGGCCTGGCTGGATGGTTTGATAAAGGCCGTCACCTGCTGGCTGCCCCCGGCCGGCAACAGGTCGATCTTGTCAGGTTTGAAGGTCACGGCCCAGCCGCTGGCAGCATTGGCCGCAAAGGTAATACCCGTGAGATCCGCGCTGCCGGTATTCTTGACCACCAGGGTTACCGGGCTTTCCCGGCCGGCCAGGGCATCAGCGTTCAACCGGCCGTCCGGGGTTGTCAGCTCCAGGCTGTAGGTGCCGGTGATGTTGACCTTGAGCACCACCCCCGCCTTGCTGCTGCTGGAGGCAGCCTGGATGGGGATATTATAGGTACCAGCCTTGACACCCTGGGGCGGCTTCACATTGACATCCAGTCCCTGGTTCTGGCCCGGTTTGAGGCTCAAACTGGCAATCTGCTTGCTG
>JASUSX010000081.1 GCA_030445875.1 Clostridia bacterium | reverse complement strand
GCTTGACCCAAAAAAGACCGCCGGTCCAGACGGCCATACATATCAGTTTCGGCTTAAAAAAATAGCCCGGCGCTTGGTCGGGCTGTTTCTCTATATATCTTTCCTGGGCGCTGGCGCCGGCAGGGCCTGCCGGCCTCAAGGGGCCGGTAATTAATCTACCTCTCGGCCCGTTCGATACGGGCTCCCAGGGCCTGGAATTTGCCTACCAGGTCCTCGTAGCCCCGGTCAATGTGGTGGACGCAGGAGATAGCTGTCTCCCCTTCGGCCATGAGGCCGGCGATGACCAGGGCGGCCCCGGCGCGCAGGTCGGTAGCCTTGACCGGGGCGCCGTTCAGCTTTTCTTTACCCTTAACCACAGCGCAGTGGCCTTCGATGACAATGCTGGCCCCCATGCGCTTCAGTTCGTTGACATGCATAAAACGGTTTTCAAAGACGGTCTCCGTCACCACGCTGCTGCCCCGGGCCGTGGTCAGCAGGGCCATGAACTGGGCCTGCATGTCCGTGGGGAAACCGGGGTAAGGCATGGTCTTGATGTCCACCGCCTTCAGGGGCAAGTCCGCCTGCACCCGGATACCGCCGTCTTCTTCCTCCAGGTAGGCCCCGGTTTCGGCCAGCTTGGCCGCAACCGCCTTGAGGTGGGTGGAGATCACGTTCTCCAGGAAGACATCACCGCCGGTGGCAGCCGCGGCGATCATAAAGGTGCCGGCCTCCACCCGGTCGGGGATGACGGCGTGGCGCGCCCCGTGCAACTCCTTGACCCCTTCGATCTTTATCACCCTGGTCCCAGCGCCGCTTACCCGGCCGCCCATGGCGTTGATGCAGTTGGCCAGGTCGACGATCTCCGGTTCGCCGGCGGCGTTTTCGATGGTCGTCGTCCCCTCGGCCAGGGCCGCGGCCATCATGATGTTTTCCGTCGCCCCCACGCTGGGAAAGTCCAGGTAGATGGACGCCCCCTTCAGGCGCCGCGCCTCGGCCTCCACATTACCCTTATTGACGGTAATACTGGCCCCCAGGGCAGCTATCCCCTTCAGGTGCAGGTCGATGGGCCGGGCACCGATGGCGCAGCCGCCGGGCAGGGACACCCTCACCCGGCCCAGGCGCGCCAGGAGCGGCCCCATGACCAGGAAGGAGGCCCGCATCCGGCGGACATACTCATAGGGTGGCTCAACCCCTCGCAAATGGCTAGCCGCCACCCTCAGCCCGTGGACCCCTTCAGGATAGACAGCGGCCCCCATCTCGCCAATAACCCCGCACATGGTGTCCACATCGGCCAGGCGGGGAATATCCTCCAGGTAACACTCATCCTCAGTGAGCAGGCAGGCAGCGATAATAGGCAGCACGGCGTTTTTGGCGCCACTGATGGCCACCCTCCCTTGCAGGCGGGTCGGGCCATGAATGATAATTGCCTCCAATTTCCCTTAGCCCCTTTGGCTTTATAAGCCTCTATGATTAAAATGTATTATAACATATTTCCTTTAATACTCGCCACCCAAAAGAGGGGAACCAAGATATAAATAGGTGTTGCCGTCAGTGGCATGATAGCGCAGGGCAACATTGACATTCACTGGCCGGCCGGCTACCTCCAACCGACGCGGTAAAAGGGATGAATAGGCGCTGATGGAGATCAGGCCTTCGTCCTCTACTCCTTCCACTCTTTGGGCCTGCAGGGCAGCCAGGACGGCCTGCACCCGCTGCTGGCGCTCCGGTGGGCTAAGCTGGCCGGGGATAACGCCAATCAGGCCGTAGGTGAGGTGGGGCTCCACCTGCCAGGGCCGGAAGGCCGCCCGCACCTTTTCCTGCCAGGCCTGCATCCACCCTTCGCCCTCTACGGACGTTCCTTCCAAGTTAATCAGGAGATAGCTCTCACCGCTCCCCTCGGGCCCGACCAGGCTCTGCAGGGAGAGGTAAAGGATTTCCCCTGGCCTTAGCTGCCCTTCCCAGTTGAGGGCGTGAAAGCCGGCGCTGTCCTGGCTGGTAAAGCCGAGGTCAGGCGCCAGGCCCAGGGCGGCGGTGGCCCGGCTAGCCAGTTCCCGGAGGGCCTCGCCGGACAGAAAGGTCCGGTTCAGGCTGCCCCAGGCCTCCAGGCGTACGGTTGCCAGGCGGGCGCCGCTGGCAGTGAAGGCGTTGAATAAGTGGTGGGGCACCGGGTCTCCCTGGTCGGCGGGGTGGCTGGTGCTAATACGCCGGGATAGTTGCGCCAGGGGAGCCAGGGCCGGAGAAGGGTAGAGGTGCCGGGCCAGGCCTAGTCCCCCGGCAAAGCTGAGGCCCAGGATCATTAACAGGATAATCTTAAGATTAAGGCTCCGGGTAGGAAATGGGAAGCGCAACAAAACGAAAGACCCCCTTGCAAAAACAGGATCATGCCTATTCTTGCCAGGGGACCGGCGAAATAAACGCCGGTGCCAACTTATATCGGCGCAGTAGATCGGGCTTCTGGCCCCAACCCATGATCATTACCGGCCCTGAGCGGCCATGTCTACGCGTGCCAGTAGCGTTGCCCGGCGTACCAGGGTTCATCACTTTACCCGGCCGCTCCCGGAGGAACTAATAAAGGAACTGGCTTCAGCCAGTTCCTACCAACCTCCCACTTCCAACATCTCACATCCCACTTCTCATAAAGCGCCGGCCGCCTTGAGCCGCGCCGTGGCCCGCTGCAGGGCGGCCTCGGCCCGGGCCACGTCCAGCCCCGGCGGCCGCTCCTTGAGACGCCTTTCGGCCCGCTCCCTGGCCTGACGCGCCCGCTCAACGTCGATCTCGCCGGCCTTTTCCGCCGTGTCGGCCAGGATGACCACCTGCTCGGGCCCGGCTTCCAGAAAACCGCCGGAAACAGCCAGGTGCTCTTCGCCCCCGCCCGCCGGGCGGTAGGTGACGACCCCAGCCTGTAAAGGGGTAATGAGGGGGGCATGGCCGGGCAGGACGCCCAGGTAGCCCAGGACACCGGGGGCGACAACGCTACCGGTGTCCGTTTTTAAGGTCACCCCCTCCGGGGTAATAACCTCCAGCTTCAGGAGAGCCATTTACATCAACTCCTGCCCCTTCTTTACGGCTTCGTCGATGGTGCCGACCATGTAGAAGGCCTGCTCCGGCAGGCCGTCGTGGCGGCCGGCCAGGATCTCTTTGAAGCCGCGGATAGTTTCCTTTAAGGGCACGTAGACGCCGGCCTGGCCGGTAAAGGCCTCGGCCACATGGAAGGGCTGGGAGAGGAAGCGCTGGATTTTGCGCGCCCGGGCGACGATGAGCTTATCGTCCTCCGAGAGTTCGTCCATACCCAGAATGGCGATGATGTCCTGGAGCTCTTTATAGCGCTGCAGGATGCGCTGCACCCCCCGGGCGACCTGGTAGTGCTCCTCGCCCAGGACGCGGGGGTCCAGGATGCGGGAGGTGGAATCCAGGGGATCCACCGCCGGGTAGATGCCCAGCTCGGCGATTTGCCGCGAAAGCACCGTGGTGGCGTCCAGGTGGGCGAAGGTGGTCGCCGGTGCCGGGTCGGTCAGGTCGTCGGCGGGGACGTAAATGGCCTGGACGGAGGTGATGGAGCCCTTTTTGGTGGATGTGATGCGCTCCTGGAGCGCACCCATTTCCGTGGCCAGGGTGGGCTGGTAACCCACGGCCGAGGGCATCCGGCCCAGGAGGGCGGATACCTCGGAACCGGCCTGGACGAAGCGGAAGATGTTATCGATGAACAGGAGCACGTCCTGGCCTTCAGTGTCGCGGAAATACTCGGCCATGGTGAGGCCTGTAAGGCCCACCCGCAGGCGGGCGCCGGGGGGTTCGTTCATCTGGCCGAAGACGAGGGCCGTCTTGTCGATGACGCCGGATTCCTTCATCTCCAGGTACAGGTCGTTGCCCTCGCGGGTGCGCTCGCCCACGCCGGCAAAGACGGAAAAGCCGCCGTGCTCGTAGGCGATGTTGCGGATGAGTTCCATGATGAGGACCGTCTTGCCCACACCGGCGCCGCCGAAGAGGCCGACCTTGCCGCCCTTGGCGTAGGGAGCCAGCAGATCGACCACCTTGATGCCCGTCTCGAGGATCTCGGTGGAGGGCTGTTGTTCCTCAAAGGTAGGCGCCGGGCGGTGGATGGGCAGCCGCTCGCTGGCCGCTACCGGCCCCTGGTTATCAATTGGTTCCCCCAGGACGTTGAACAGCCGGCCCAGGGTCACCTGGCCCACCGGTACGGAGATGGGTGCGCCGGTATCCACGGCCTTCATCCCCCGCTGCAGCCCGTCGGTGGAAGACAGGGCCACGCAACGGACGGTATTGTTGCCCAGGTGCTGCATGGCTTCCATGGTAATATTGATTTTATCGGTCTTGATGGTAATAGCGTTATAGAGGTCGGGCAGCTGGTCGCTGGCAAATTCGACGTCAACTACCGGGCCGATTACCTGTACTACCTGTCCCTCATTCAAACAGATCCCCTCCTTTACTGCAGGGCTTCGGCCCCGGCGACTACCTCCAGGATCTCCCTGGTAATGGCCGCCTGGCGGGCGCGGTTGAAGGATAGGGTCAATCTATCGATCATTTCGGCCGCGTTTTCCGTGGCACTGTCCATGGCCGTCATGCGGGCGCCGTGCTCACTGGCCTTGGCCTCCAGCAGGGCCCGGTAGACCTTGATCTCGCAATAGCGGGGCAAGAGGGCCTGCAAGACTGCATCCGGCGCAGGCTCATAGATGTAGTCGCCGAGCGGGCCACCGGCTACCCCACCGGTAGCCCCCCCCGCGCCGGCGGCAATGGGCAAGAGGCGGTCTACCTGGGGCACCTGGCGCAGGGCGGAGTAGAAACGGGTATAGATGAGGTTAACCTCGTCCAGGGTGCCTGCCAGGTACAGGTCCACCAGCTGGCGGGCGAGTTCCCGGGCCTGGGTCAGGTCCGGCTCGTCGCCAATTTCGGTAAAGTCCCGCACGATCTCCACCCGGCGGCGGCGGAAAAAGTCCCGCCCCTTGCGGCCCACGGCCACCAGGGCTACGGCGCGTTCCTCCACCCGCAGGCGCTCTTCCGTGAGGCGGATGAGGTTGGCGTTATAGCCCCCCGCCAGGCCCCGGTCACCGGTAAACAGGACGTAGCCCACCTTTTTGATTTCCCTGGACGCGGCCAGGGGCTGGGTTTCCGGTTCCACAGCCCCTATCAGGCGGCCGATAACCTCTTCCAGTTTGGCGGCGTAGGGCCGGGCTGCCGTGACCTGGGCCTGGGCCTTACGCAGTTTGGCTGCGGCTACCATTTTCATGGCCCGGGTAATATGCTGGGTGCTCTGGATACTGCGGATGCGGCGCTTCAGGTCACGCGTATTGGGCACGCCGGCTCACCACCTTACGACTCCCCGGCAGCGGTGAAGCTGCCCTTGAACTCTTCGATGCTTTGTTTCAGCCTTTCCTGCAGCTCGTCGTCGAGCTGGCGCTTCTCCCGGATGCCGGCCAGGACTTCGGGCCGCACGCTGTGGAGAAAGCGTAAGTATTCCCGCTCAAAGGGCCGCACCCTATCCACCGGCAGGTCATCCAGGAAGCCGTTGATGGCGGCATAGAGGACCACCACCTGTTCCTCCACCGCCATGGGCTGGTACTGATCCTGCTTTAACATCTCCATCATGCGTTCGCCGCGGGCCAGGCGCGCCTGGGTGGCCTTATCCAGGTCGGACCCGAACTGGGCAAAGGCCGCCAGCTCGCGGTACTGGGCCAGGTCCAGGCGCAGGCGGCCGGCCACCTGCTTCATGGCTTTGATCTGGGCGGCGCCGCCTACCCGGGAAACGGAGATGCCGACGTTAATGGCCGGCCGCTGGCCAGCGTAGAAGAGGTCCGACTCCAGGAAGATCTGGCCGTCGGTGATAGAGATGACGTTGGTGGGGATGTAGGCCGACACGTCGCCGGCCTGGGTCTCGATGACCGGCAGGGCCGTCAGGGAGCCGCCCCCCAGGTCGTCGTTCAGGCGCGCCGCCCGCTCCAGCAGGCGGGAGTGGAGGTAGAAAACGTCGCCCGGGTAGGCCTCCCGGCCCGGCGGGCGCCGGAGGAGCAGGGAGAGTTCCCGGTAGGCGGCGGCGTGCTTGGAGAGGTCGTCGTAGATGCAGAGGACGTCCCGGTGCTGGTCGTACATGAAATATTCGCCCATGGCGCAACCAGCGTAAGGGGCGATGTAGAGCATAGGCGCCGGCTCGCTGGCCGTGGCGGAAACGACGATGGTGTAGGCCATGGCCCCGGCTTCCTCCAGGCGCTGGACGACGCCAGCCACGGTGGAGGCCTTCTGGCCGATGGCTACGTAGATGCAGATGACGTTCTGGCCCTTCTGGTTGATAATGGTGTCCACGGCGATGGCCGTCTTGCCCGTCTGGCGGTCGCCGATAATCAATTCCCGCTGGCCGCGGCCGATGGGGATCATGGAGTCGATGGCCTTCAAGCCTGTCTGGAGGGGGGTATTCACCGGCTGGCGGTAGACGACGCCCGGCGCCGGGGATTCCACCGGCCGGAATTTCTCCGTCTTGATGGGGCCTTTGCCGTCGATGGGCTGGCCCAGGGCGTTGACGACCCGGCCGATCAGGGCTTCCCCTACCGGGACCTCGACGATGCGGCCCGTGCGCTTGACCTGATCCCCTTCTTTAATGTGGGTGTAAGGGCCCAGGACAACGGCGCCGACGTTATCCTCTTCCAGGTTCAGGACCATGCCGTAGACGTCGCCGGGAAATTCCAGGAGTTCGCCGGCCATGGCCCGCTCCAGGCCGTAGATGCGGGCGATGCCGTCCCCTACCTGGGTGATGATACCGGTATCGGCCACTTCTACTTCGAGCTGGTACTGTTCGATCTGGTTCTTCAGGATACTCGTTATCTCATCAGGCCGAATGCTCAAAACTGGTTTTCACCCCTTTGCACAATACATTATCACCGCGCGAGTACCTGTATACAAAAATATCTACCTAGGCGCCCTTCAGGTGCTCGCCCAGGAGTTCCAGCTTCTTCTTCAGGCTGGCGTCCAGGACCCTGTCTCCGACACGGATGACCAGACCGCCCAGGAGGGCGGGGTCAACATGGACCTGCAGGCGGATGTTTTGCCCGGTAAGCTCGGCGAGCCTGGTTTTAAGGGCGCTGGCAATATCCTGGGAGAGGGGCGTTGCCGCTTGCACCTCCACGGCCAGCACCCTGTTTTCCCGGTCTACCAGGCGCCGGAACTGGTTAGCTATCTCCGGCAGGGCGCGCTCCCGTCCTTTGGCCAGGACCAGGTGGAAGAAGTTTCTTAAGGGAGGGTCAATGTCTGGTAAAAGGGTGTCGACAACCTTCTGCTTCTCCCGGACGGGGATGAGCTGGTGATAAAGGACCCGGCGCAGCTCCGCGTCTTCCTGCAGGGCCTGGCCGACCCTCTCCAGGGCTATAGCGTAGCTGGCCAGGGCGCCTTGCGGCCGGGCGATCTCAAAGAGGGCGCGGGCGTAGCGCCTGGCAATGGTTTGACTGCTCATTGCAACCGTTCCACCTCAGCCAGCGCTTCCCTGGCCAGGCGTTCCTGGTCGTCAGGCGTCAGGGTGCGCTCCAATACTTTACCTGCCGCCAGGACGGCCAGGTTGGCGGCCTCATTGCGGATAGCGGCCAGGGCCTTGCCCTTTTCGCCTTCTATCTCGGCGCGGGCCTGCTCCAGGGCCCGCTGTGCTTCTTCCTTGGCGCGGGCGACGATCTCCGCCCTGGCCTCTGCGGCCATGTGGTTGGCCCGGTCAAGGATGGCCTGGGCTTCCTGGCGGGCACCCTGGAGTTGCTGCTGGTATTCGGCGAGCATCTGGTCCGCCTTATCCTTGGCTGCCGCGGCGTCCTTTAAGCTGCCCTCGATTTTAGCCTCGCGTTCGGCCAGGATCTTGCCCAGGGGTTTATAGAGGAGAAGATAAAGCACCCCCATGACTACCAGGAGGTTGATAACCTGAAACAGAAAGGTCCAGCCGTTTAGATTTAAGGCCTGAAAAATTCCCTGCACTTGGCCACCCCCCTTTTCTATAAGTGGACAGGGGCGAATAAGGCCCTTTCTACCACCTTACCCGCCCATTGGCGTTTAGAGCTTGGTCCACATGAGGATGGCGATAACGAAGGAAAAGAGCGTCAGGGCCTCCATAAAGGCCAGGGCCAGGAGCAGGGTGGTACGGATGTCACCGCTGGCCTCGGGCTGCCGGGCTATGCCTTCCATGGCTCCCCGGGAAGCATTACCCTGACCTAGGGCGGAACCCAGTGCTGCCAGGCCGATGGCCAGGCTGACGCCGATAAAACCTAGTGCTGTCATGTGCGTGTCCTCCTCTGATATGAGATGTGGGAAGTGGGAGGTTAGATGTGGGAGGCTGGTCGGAACTGGCTACGCCAGTTCCTGATTAATGCCAGCCTGCTCTCTTCTCTCCCGTTCGCTGGTGGCGGCC
>JASUSX010000080.1 GCA_030445875.1 Clostridia bacterium | reverse complement strand
CTAACCAGCTTGCACTTATCCCTCCCCTGTGGCAATATATAGATAGCCGGTAAAAGGGGATGAAGTAGGACTTGCACTTAAAAACAATCGGTGAATTTGGCCTTATTGAACGCCTGAAAGCCGGGGCCATTGTTAACCCGGATAAAGTTATCATGGGGATCGGCGATGACGCCGCGGTTCTACAAGGAGCAGATGACTACCTCACCCTGGCCTCAACTGATATGTTGGTCGAAGATATCCATTTCACCCTGGCGACAGCCACGGCCCGGGAAATTGGCTATAAGACCATGGCCGTAAATGTGAGTGATATTGCCGCCATGGGCGGTATACCGGAACAGGCCCTGGTTGCCCTGGGCTTGCGGCCCGAGCAGCCGGTTGACTTTGTGGACGAGCTTTATGCCGGCTTAAGGGAATGTGGCCACCGTTTCGGGGTCAATATTATCGGCGGCGACACCGTATCCTCTCCCCGGGCCATGGTCATTAACCTGGCTATTCTCGGGCGGGTGGAGAAAGGAGCCTGCCTCTACCGTCATGGCGCCCGGCCTGGGGATGTACTGCTGGTGACAGGTGACCTCGGCGGTGCGGCTGCCGGGCTTGATACCCTTCTGGCACCCCGTCCCGCTCCTGCGGTAGCCCTGGCTTTTGCCAGGCAGCGCCATTTCCGGCCTGTGCCCCGGGTAGCTGAAATCCGGGCTGCCCTGCCGGTGGGGGGGATAACGGCAGCCGATGACATCAGCGATGGCCTGGTCGCCGAAATACATACCATTGCCAAAGCTTCAGGGGTAGGTATAATCCTGGAGGCTGACGCTGTACCCATCGCCCCGGCCGCCAGGCAACTGGCTGCTATCTATAATAAAGATCCCCTGGATTACGCCCTCTATGGCGGTGAGGATTTCGAGCTCCTCCTTACCTGCCGCCCGGAAAAGGTAAAGGAGGTCCAGGATACCGTAGCCAGGGCCTGCACGACCCCTGTCACTATAATCGGTACAGTCGTCCCGGCTGCTGAAGGCATTACCATCCGGCGGGGGGGTACAAGGCTGCCCTTAAAACCTGCCGGCTATAATCATTTTCAGTGAAACACCCCCTTTTACTGCCCTGGGGGGCTTCAGGGACTGTAAGAGCCAGCTATAGCCAGTTAGTAAGGGGGCAAGTACCCAGAAAGTACTTGCAAGCTACCATTATTACCTGGTAATATAAGGAGGTAGGTAATAGTAAGGGGGAGCGTTTAATTGAACGAAGATATTAAGGCTAAACTAGCCGACCTTGAAGATAGGCGGGCAGTAGTTTTGGCCGGCGGCGGCGAAGAGCGCATCACCAAGCAGCACGCTGCCGGCAAGCTAACCGCCCGCGAGCGGCTGGAGTTATTACTCGATCCCGGCAGTTTCGTGGAACTGGACCAGTTTGTCCGCCACCGGGCTACTGATTTTGGTATGCAAAGCGTAGAAACACCGGGAGAAGGGGTAGTGACCGGTTCCGGCACCATCAACGGCCGCCATGTTTACGTCTATGCCCAGGATTTTACCGTCATGGGCGGTTCCCTGGGCGAGATGCACGCGGCCAAGATCTGCAAGGTCCTGGACCTGGCCCTAAAAACCGGAGTGCCTGTTATCGGCCTGAACGATTCCGGCGGCGCCCGCATCCAGGAAGGAGTGGCAGCCCTCAATGGGTATGGGGAGATCTTTCGCCGCAACACCCATGCTTCCGGGGTTATTCCCCAGATTGCGGCCATTATGGGGCCCTGCGCCGGGGGGGCTGTTTATTCACCAGGTTTAATGGACTTTATTTTCATGGTTGACGGTACGGCCCAGATGTTTATTACCGGCCCCCAGGTAATTAAAGCCGTAACAGGGGAAGAGATAAGCCCGGAGGAACTAGGTGGGGCGAGCACCCACGCCAGCCAGAGCGGGGTCGCCCACTTCCATACCCTGACGGAAGAGGATTGCCTGCATTTAATTCGGACTCTCCTTGGCTATCTGCCCGGCAATAACCTGGAGGACCCGCCCTACGAGCCCAGTTCTGACCCTTTGGAACGGGAATGTCCCAACCTCCAGGACCTGGTCCCGGTTGATCCCAACAAGCCCTATGACGTGAAAGAGATTATTCACGCCCTGGTCGATGACGGCCTTTTTCTGGAGATTCAGGCCGGGTATGCCGCCAATATGGTTATTGGCCTGGCCCGCCTGGGCGGGTATACTATAGGTATCGTCGCCAACCAGCCACGGCACCTGGCCGGTTGCCTGGACATCAATGCTGCTGATAAAGCAGCCCGGTTCGTGCGTTTTTGTGACGCCTTCAATATCCCCCTCCTGACCCTGGTCGACACCCCGGGCTATTTACCCGGGGTAGGGCAGGAGCAGGGGGGTATTATCCGTCACGGGGCTAAACTACTTTATGCCTTCGCCGAAGCCACTGTGCCCAAAATGACCCTGGTGGTCCGCAAGGCCTATGGTGGAGCCTACCTGGCCATGTGTTCCCGCTCCCTGGGAGCGGATCATGTAGCCGCCTGGCCCACGGCCGAGATTGCCGTGATGGGTCCCGAGGGAGCGGCCAATATAATCTTTCGCCAGGAAATCAGCCAGGCCAGCGACCCACCCGTAGCCCGCCGCCAAAAAATCGCCGAGTACCGGGAAAAGTTTGCCAACCCCTATATAGCCGCAGGTCTGGGCCTGGTGGACGCTGTCCTGGACCCGGCCCTCACCCGCCGGCATCTGACAAGGGTTTTACCGACTCTCCTGAGCAAAAGGGAAAGCCGCCCGGCGAAAAAGCATGGCAACTTCCCCGTCTAAAGGGGATAACTCTTAAGGCAGGTGATCTTCATTGGCTGTTTATTATCCCCAGATAGCCTTAAAACAAACTATTGCTCCTGAAACCCTGGCCGCCATTACAGCTGCCATCGCTGTCTATATAGATCAGGAAACGGACTGGAAAATCGCATCCATTCAACCCGCCCGCAGGGCCACCAACCGCTGGGTTATGGCCGGTCGGACTGATTTGATGCGTAACCTGCTAACACTGGAAAGGAGGCGGCTGGCCGGGTGAAACGCCATTTTCAGGTCACCGTCAATGGAGAAACCTATAATGTAGAAGTAGAAGAAGTGGGGGGAGCCACTGAGCATTTACGCCCGGCGGTAAAAACCCCGGTCAAGAAAAATCCCCCCGTGCATCAACCGACCCTTTCCCCTACGCCCCGGTCAGCCTCAGATAGCCGCCCGGATAATCGCACCGTTACCTCCCCTCTGCCCGGTACGGTAGTGGAAGTCAAGGTAAAGCCGGGCCAGAGGGTAATTGCGGGCCAGGTCCTGCTTGTTATTGAAGCCATGAAGATGGAGAACGAGATCCAGGCTCCCACCGGGGGTGTTGTCCGGGAGGTGCTGGTCCAGGATGGCATGAACATTGCCAGCGGCCAGCCTCTGGTAACCCTGGGCTGATTACCTGTAAAAAGAGGAAGTGCGGATAAATGTTCCCCCATACCTGTGTAGTGCTGGATCTGGAGACCACCGGCCTGGACCCAACCCGCGATAAAATCATTGAAATTGCCGCCGTCCGTCTGGAAAAGGGCCACCTGGTAGACCGCTTCCAGACCCTGGTGAATCCCTGTTGTCCCATTCCTGCCGGTATCCAGAAGCTCACGGGCATCAATGACGCTATGGTCCGGCAAGCGCCCCCTTTAACCGAAGTTCTGCCGCACCTGCTGGACTTTATGGCCGATGCCATCCCCGCCGGTCACAACGGCAACTTTGATCTGGCCTTTGTAAGCCAGGCTCTGGGTGCTGCCGGTTGGCACCGGCCCCTCCTTGACACCCTGACTTTAAGCCGGCTGCTCTTTCCCTGCCTGCCTTCCTACCGGCTGGAGTTTTTAAGCCATCATTTCGCGCTGGAGGCCACCGAGCATCACCGCGCCCTGGGGGACGCGCTGACCACCGCCCGGTTGTTACATATCCTCTGGCAGGCCACCCTGGCCCTGGATCGACAGCTCCTAACCAGCCTCCTTAACCTGGCCCCCGCCGGTTTGCAACCGTGGTTCCAGGCTGCCCTGGCTGCGGAGCCCCGGGCCGTAGAACCAGTAGAAGTTGCGGCCACCGGTCTCTTTGCCCCTGAGCCAGCGGAGCCAGTTACGGATTCTCCCCCCGAATTCCGCCTGGAGGAGCTGATTAACCTCCTGGCTCCCACCGGCCCGCTGGCTGGTAAAATCCCGGGGTACGAATACCGCTCCCAGCAAGTAACCATGCTCCAGGAAGTGGCCAGAGCCCTGGCTGGTAACCAGCACCTCATTGTCGAAGCCGGGACGGGCACAGGCAAATCCCTGGCCTATCTCCTGCCAGCCATCTACTGGGCCTGCAGCCAGAATAAACGGGTCGCCATTGCCACCCATACCATCAGCCTCCAGGAACAGCTTATGCATAAGGACCTGCCCTTGCTTAAGGAAATACTTTCGTTCCCCTTTAAGGCGGTCCTGGTTAAAGGCCGCAATAACTACCTCTGCCGCCGCAAGCTCCGTGACGCCCAGCATAACCCGCCTCCAGAAGAACAGGAACGCCATTTTATCATGCGGGTGTTGCGCTGGTTACAGGTAACCTCCACCGGGGATTGGAATGAAATGAGGCTTGCCCCGGAAGAAGAGGGAAGTAAATTCGCCCTGGCCGCCAGTAAGGAAACCTGCGCCGGTAACAGTTGTCCTTTTTACGATCGGTGTTTTGTTAACGCTGCCCGGCGGGAGGCAGAAGAGGCCAAAATCCTGATCTTAAACCATTCCCTCCTCCTCAGTGACATCCGCCTGAATAACCAGGTTCTACCCCCGTACCCGTACCTCATTATCGATGAAGCCCACCATCTCGAGGAGGCAGCCACGGAACACTTGGGCACCTCGGTCAGGCAGGTCAGCGGCGACTTTTACCTGCACCGCCTGGGCAGGCAGGGAATCCCCTTCAGCTTTTTAGGCCGGGTCTGGAACCTGGCCCGCCGTCTCAGCGGGGAGGGAAACCATGGCCTGGTGCCCTTGCTGGAGGACCTGGAGGCAATGGTAGCCCGCACCCATCAGGAATGGCAGGCCTTCTGGGCCAATGTTGTCCAATTAAAGGCAGCCGCCCTGTGGGAGCAGGGGGCCTGCGCGTTACGTTTCACGTCCCGCCTGCAGGAAACCCCGGCCTGGGATAGCCTGCTAACCACCTTCGGCCGCCTGGAAGAAGTCCTGGCAGGCCTGGCCAGCCGGTTAGAACGCCTGGGAGAACTACTTTACGCTGCCGGGGGGGAGGAAATGGCAGCCGATGCCAGCAATCTAGGGAATATCCTGGCCCAGTACAGCCATGACCTGGGTGAGATCCTGGATGCTGACCCGGCTACCAGCGTCAGCTGGTTGGAAGGTGACAGCAGCAACCATTATACCCTGCATACTGCCCCCCTGGAAATCGGGCCTTTACTGGCCGAGTTGCTCTTCACCCAGAAACAGGCGGTTATCCTCACCTCGGCCACCCTCACCGTTAATAATGCCTTCGATTTTTACCAGCAGCAGGTCGGCCTGACCAATCTGCCTGCCGGGCCACCAGCCACCTGCCAGGTCGCCTCCCCCTTTGACTATCCTTCCCAGGCCCTGGTATGTACTGTACGGGGTCTCCCCAAGCCTGGCCAGGTTAAGGACAGTGCCTATGCCGCCGCTATCGCCCCGGTGATAGCCCGGGCTTTGCCTGCTGTAGGGGGCCGTACCCTGATCCTGTGTACCTCCCATCACTTTCTACATGATCTTTACACCATCTTGAGTAAAATAATGGCCGGTAGCGGTTTTAACGTCCTGGCCCAGGGGATTGATGGTAGCCGTACCCATCTCCTGGAGGAATTCCGCCAAACCCCCGCGTCCGTCCTTCTGGGGGCCAACAGTTTCTGGGAGGGCATTGATCTGCCAGGGGATTTGCTGCGCTGTGTCATAATTCCCCGCCTGCCCTTTCCCTCCCCTGGTATCCCAACCCTGGCGGCTCGCACAGAACAGCTGGCTGCCCGGGGGGAAAACCCCTTTACTACCTTAAGCCTGCCCCAGGCGATTATCCGCTTTCGCCAGGGCTTCGGCCGCCTGATCCGGAGCGCCAGGGATCGCGGCGCCCTGGTGATCCTCGACCAGCGCCTCCTTTCCCAGCGCTACGGCCGCTATTTCCTCCAGTCCCTGCCACCGGTCACAGCCACCGAAGTAACAATAGAGGAACTGCCCACCAGGTTAGGGGCGTGGTTTAACCAGCCGGCTGCTTCCTGACATGCACCTTTTGGCTCCCACCTTAATACTATAATTAAGGAGGGATGACCGGAGTGAGGTGAATAGGTATGCGGGTCTACTTTATCCCCATCCCATCTTTCTTAAAGCGTTTACTAAAAAAAGTCTTGCATCAGGAATGAGGGGGCAACCTCTCTTCTTTTTTTAGCATAAAAGCAGGATCCCACCATTACAATTAACCATGGAGGTGGGATCGTTATGCGGGCGTTTAAGTATTTTTGCCTGGGTCTAATCCTGGGTGCAGGGCTGACCTGGGGCTGGTACTCCTTATACCTCGGAAAAAACAAGGCCGCTGTCCCGGCCCTGCCGGCCCTGGCCCCAACCCCCGGCCAGCAACAGGCCCCCTTCGCTATTATCTTTGATTTCTACCAGGCCCTCAGTGCAGGCCGGGAGGAACAGGCCGCAGCCCTGGTAACCCCCGACTGGCAACCAAATTTAACGAAGAGCAGCCTGTGGCAAAAATGGCAACAGCGCCGCCAGGAGGATCCCTCCCTGCGCTTCGTCTTTTTTTTGCTTAAGGAACAGGGCCTTGACCCCCGGGCAGGTACCGCCTGGGCCAGGGGAAGCGCTGAATGGGTCTCCAGCCGGGCCGGCAACCTTTCCCTGCCCCAGACAGTTACCCTGGTAAACCTTAAGGGCCAGTGGAAAATAAAGAATATCACCGAGCAGGAATAAAGGGAGCGGCCAGCTGGGGCCAAAAAAAACAGGCCTGCAGGCCTGGTATGTGGTACCCACCGCCGGCATCAACGGCTGGCTAGACCGGCAACCCCGCCCATGGCACCGGCCAGCAAACAAAGCCCCAGCTTCTGGCCGGTAAGCCCCAGGGCCAGGGAACCACCAGGCCAGGCCATGGCCAGGGTGACCAGGAAAAATAGCAGCCCCACGCTAGCCCCCTGGACAAGGCCCCGGTTCGTGGCTATCCGGGCAGCCTGCAGACCCCCCACAAAGACGGCCAGGGCTGCGATAATACTGGCCAGCAGGGGTAACAGGCCCTCGGATAAAGGGGTCAGGTACAGCACTAACCCCAGGGTAGTCGCCATAGCCAGGCCCGCTAACAGAGCATAAAGCAAACCAGTCAAAACCGCCCGCAGCATATTTCTCACCCCCAGGTCCCAATCTCGTTCCAACTAAACCCTATGCCAGTAGGCTACAGAAAATACCTGCATCCTTACTAACCTGGAAGGTATTTTTTAATGGACGTCGAAATTTACGAAGGATAGTTGAGCAGGAGGAAGAAATCTTTGGCGCTACATATCGGCTTTCCGACGGCCCTGTTTTATTACAGCCATTTCCCCTTCTGGCAGGCCTATTTCGATCGGTTAGGAATCGCCATCGTAACGTCGCCCCTGACAACTAGGGTTATCCTGGACGATGGTGCCCGCGAGGCAATCGCCGATGCCTGCATCCCTGTCAAACTCTACCACGGCCACGTTCTAACCCTTAAGGATAAAGTTGACGCCCTCTTCATCCCCCGCATGGTAAAGATAAGCAAGCGGGCTACCTTTTGTCCCAAATTTTTAGGGTTGCCGGACATGGTCCGGGCCAGCCTGGCCCATCTGCCTCCCATTATTGATATTCAGGTGGATGCCAGCCGGGGCCTATGGGGTCTGTGGCCTTCCTGCCGGGGGTTGGCCGAACTCCTGGGTTACAGCCTGCGCCTGGCCTGGTCTGCTTACCGGGAGGGAACGATTTACCAGCGGGCCTATCAGAGATTACTCCTGGCAGGTTACCTGCCCCTCCAGGCCCTGGCCAAACTCCGGGGTGAGGCTGTAGAACCGCCTACGAGGCGGGAAGGCTTGCTGAACCTTGCCGTCCTCGGTTATCCCTACCAGGTCTATGATCAATATATCAGCCTGGATATCATTGGCAAATTAAAAAAGATGGGCATTAATGTCTGGACCATGGAAATGGTCCATCCGTCCCGCCTCTACCAGTTAAGCAGGCGCCTGCCCAAGCAACTTTTCTGGCATTTTTCCAACC
The DNA here is from genome assembly GCA_030445875.1 of Clostridia bacterium. Taxonomy (GTDB): domain Bacteria; phylum Bacillota; class DSM-521; order Neomoorellales; family Neomoorellaceae; genus Neomoorella. Next base: position 167 of record JASUSX010000080.1, on the reverse strand, counting down.
TGGTGATCGGGGCCACCTATCATTACCTTCAGCAAAAGAATCTTGATGGTATCATCCACGTCACGGCCTTCGGTTGTGGCCCTGATGCTATGGTAGATAAAATTATGGAGCTGGACATCCTCAAGATTAGCCAGGGGCAATTACCCTTTATGTCCCTGTGCATCGAT
>JASUSX010000079.1 GCA_030445875.1 Clostridia bacterium | reverse complement strand
CCTTTGTGAAGAAAGGTTGAGCCGGCGCATTGACAAACAGGATGATAAGCTCAACAGTATTAAATTCTGGGCCATCGGCGCCGTCATTACCATCGCCGTCGGCTTTATCGGCACGATAGCCACGCTGCTGTATAAATAGTTATTCTACGCCTTGTCACGACGAGGGGCCTATGCTATAATTACTTCTGTGAGGTTACCCCCAAAAGCTCCTGGAAAGGTCGTGATAGGGTGATCCTGTCGGCGGAGTTCTTTTGGAGGCTTTTTGAAAAGACGGGTTCGATTGCTGCCTACATCATTTATCGCAGGCTGGTAACCCAATAGGAAAAATTAATAAGTGTCCAAATGCTATGAGCGGGTAAAGTAGCCGGTACGGAACCCCCAGGGAGGCGGCGTCGCTGACTGGAAGCGCTGCCGGGGAAAGGCCGCGTGAAGTTCGCCCGGGAGCAGCAGGCTGAAAAAGGAGTAGGCCGCGCCGGTGTTCCCGCCGTTAGAAGGGAACGGCATGATCGTGCCGGTGGACTTGGGGTGGTTCCAGGAATTTTTTAAGCTTTCGTCCCGAAGGGGCGAAGGCTTTTTATTTTGTCATATCGGGGTGAAAAAGATGATCGAAACTATCGAAACCATCCGGGCGGCAGCCCTGGCCCGGGTAGCAGCTGCTGCCAGCAGCGAGGAACTGGAAGCCTTAAGGGTCCAGTACCTGGGTAAAAAGGGTGAGCTAACGGCGGTATTGCGGGGGATGGGTAAACTACCGCCGGAAGAGCGACCGCGGATGGGACAACTGGCCAACCAGGTACGGGAAGAGCTGGAAAAAGCCCTTCTCGAGGCTAAAGATACCCTCGCCCGCAAGGAGCAGGCCGGCCGCCTCCGGACGGAGGCCATTGACGTTACCCTGCCCGGGCGGCCGTTGCCACGGGGGTACCGCCATCCCCTCTACCAGGCCTTAAACGAGATCAAGGCCATCTTTACCGGCCTGGGCTTTGACGTGGCCGAAGGCCCGGAGGTAGAGAGCGACTATTATAATTTTGAGGCCTTGAATCTTCCCAAAGAACACCCCGCCCGGGATATGCAGGACTCTTTTTATATCACCGAAGACGTCTTGCTCCGCACCCATACCTCACCCGTCCAGGTGCGGGTCATGGAAGCGCGGCGGCCGGAGATTCCCATCCGCATCATCGCTCCGGGCAAGGTTTACCGCCGCGACGACGACGCCACCCACTCGCCTATCTTCCACCAGGTAGAAGGCCTCCTGGTAGATAAAAGGGTTACCTTCGGCGAGCTGAAGGGTACCCTGATGGCCTTTATCAAGCAGATGTTCGGCGAAACGGTCCAGGTGCGCTTCCGTCCCAGCTACTTCCCCTTCACCGAGCCCAGCGCCGAGGTGGATATGTCCTGCGTCATGTGCGGTGGCAGCGGCTGCCGCGTCTGTTCCCACACCGGCTGGCTGGAGATCCTGGGCTGCGGCATGGTCCACCCCAGGGTTTTAAGCATGTCCGGCTACGACCCGGAAGAGGTCAGCGGCTTTGCCTTTGGCCTGGGGGTAGAGCGGGTAGCCATGCTGAAGTACGGTATTGACGACCTGCGCCTCTTCTACGAAAACGACCTGCGCTTTTTAAGGCAGTTTTGAAGGAGTGACCGCTTATGCGCGTTCCCTATAAATGGTTACAGCAGTACGTCGACATTAACCTGTCGCCAGCGGAGCTGGCCGAGAAGCTGACCATGGCCGGCCTGGCGGTAGAGGGTATCGAGGACCTTAGCCCGGAGTTCCGGGGGGTGGTGGCCGGGCGCATCAAATCTATCGCACCCCATCCTAACTCCGACCACCTGGTCATCTGCCGGGTAGATGCCGGCCGGGAACTCCAACTGGTGACCGGGGCGCCCAATGTGTACGCGGGCCAGGCGGTGGCCGTGGCCCTGGACGGGGCGCGGTTGCCCGGCGGTAAGGAGATCCGCCGGGCTACCTTCCGCGGCGTGGCGTCGGAAGGGATGCTCTGTTCGGCCCAGGAATTAGGCCTGGACGTTAGCCTCATTTCCCCGGCGGATCGGGAAGGGATTATTACCCTGCCCCCGGACGCCACCCCGGGCGCCGGTGTGGCGGAGGTGCTGGGGTTAAACGATATGGTCCTGGTGCTGGAACTCACCCCCAACCGGGCCGACTGCCTGAGCATCATCAATGTGGCCCGGGAGGTGGCGGCCCTCACCGGCGCCACCCTGCACCTGCCGGAAACAGCCGTCCCGGAAGACCAGGGACGTATCACTGACCTGGCGACAGTAGAGATCGAGGCCCCCGACCTGTGCGCCCGCTATGTCGCCCGCCTGGTGAGGGGGGTACGCATCGCGCCTTCCCCGGCCTGGCTCCAGGCCCGTTTACGGGCTGCCGGTATGCGGCCCATCAACAATGTGGTGGACATCACCAACTTTATTATGCTGGAGATGGGCCAGCCCCTCCACGCCTTCGATTACGACCTGCTGCAGCAGCATTGCATTATCGTCCGCCGGGCTGAACCAGGGGAAACGATCAAGACCCTGGATGACGTAGAGCGGGAGCTGGACCCGGAGATGCTGGTCATTGCCGACGCCGCCCGGCCGGTGGCCGTGGCCGGCGTCATGGGTGGCCTGGCGACGGAGGTCACGCCGGAGACCACCAGTATTTTAATTGAATCCGCCCATTTCGACGGCGCCTCCATCCGCCGCACCTCCCGGAAACTGGGCCTGCGTTCCGAGGCCTCCACCCGCTTTGAAAGAGGGGTTAACCTGGAAGGGGTAACCCTGGCGGCCGACCGGGCGGCCCGGCTGATGGCGGAACTAGCCGGCGGCAGTGTGGCCCGGGGACTTATTGACAGCTATGTCAAGCAGCGCCAGCCGGTAACCATACTTTTGCGGCCGGAAAGGGTAAACTACCTGCTGGGGACAGAGATCGCGCCGGCCACCATGAAGGAACTCCTGGAGAGGTTGCACCTGGAAGTCATAGAAACTGTGGAAGAAGGCGCCCGTGACGGCAACGGCGCCGGTTGCCATAGGTCCATATTAAGGGTCGGTATCCCTGCCTACCGGGGGGACCTCACCCAGGAGGTCGACCTGGTGGAAGAGATCGCCCGCCTGTACGGGTATAACAATATCCCGGTGACCCTGCCGGGGAACATCACCGCCAGGGAAAAGCAGACCCCGGCCCAACGCTGGGAAGAGGTCGGCCGCCAGGCGGCGGCCATGGCCGGCCTGACGGAGGTCGTCACCTACAGCTTCATCGGCCCCCGGGCTTTGGACCAGCTACAGCTACCAGCCGACCACCCCTGGCGGCGGACGGTGCAGATCCAGAACCCCTTACGGGAGGAACAGAGCCTGATGCGGCCCTCCCTCCTGCCCGGCCTGCTGGAAGTAGCCGCCCGCAACGCCAGCCGCCGGGTACTGCCGGTGGCCATTTACGAAATGGGGCGGGTCTTTATCCCCACAGATCGGCAGTTGCCTGATGAGCCCCTGCGCTTGGGGGGCCTGGTCATGGGGAGTAGCAGCCGCGGCTGGGACTGGCCGGCCGGGGAGATGGATTTCTTTTACCTGAAAGGTATAGGAGAAAATATCCTGGCCAGGGTGAAGCTGACAGGTACGGCCTGGGAAGCCACGGACCGCTAGCCCTTCCTCCATCCCGGCCGGGCGGCGTCCATCAAGGCCGGGGAGGCCGGCCTGGGTTTCCTGGGTGAATTGCACCCGGATGTCCTGGCGGCCTATGATCTACCGGCCCGGGCCTGCCTCTTCGAATTGGACTGGGAGCAGGCCAGGAAACTTGGCAAGGGAACAGCTGGCTACGAGCCTTTACCCCGCTTCCCGGCCGTGGAAAGGGACCTGGCCCTGGTGCTACCCGTCTCCACCCCGGCGGCGGCAGTGGAGACGGTCATCACGGAGGCCGCGGGCGAGTTACTGAAAACCTGCACCCTCTTTGATGTCTACCAGGGTGCCCCTGTCCCGGCTGGCTACCGCAGCCTGGCCTATTCTCTGGTCTACCAGTTACCGGACCGGACCCTGACTGACGCCGAGGTCAACGCCGCCCAGGAGCGGATCCAGGCAGCCTTAAAGGACCGCCTGGGGGCCAGCCTGCGGGTATAAGAGGTCGAGAAAAATTCCGCGCTATTCTTGGTGGCAACTGGAAGGATTTTATCGCCCGGAAGCGAAAAAGGTAGGAAATAAGACCAGTGCAGAGGGGAGGATTCAGCTTGCCCCAGGCCGAACAACTACTTGCCACCCCGGACCGTACCACGGTGAACATCAACGGCCAGGATTACGTGGTACGGGGGGAAGCGCCGGAGTATATCCAGAGGCTGGCCGCCTATGTGGATAAAAGGATGCGCCAGGTCAGCCAGAAGTTCCCCAATTACCCCCCGGTCAAGGTCGCTGTACTGGCGGCCCTGAACATCGCTGACGAGCTGTATAAAGCGCAGCAAGATTATGAGACCCTGGTGAAACTGATACAGGAGGAAAAGCGGGGTTGACCAACCTGGAGCTGGCCTGGGCCCTGGCCGAAATGGGCGATTTGCTGGAATTAAAGGGAGAGGAGCCCTTTAAGGTCCGCGCCTACCACCGCGCCGCCCGCTCCCTGGAGAACCTGGAGGAAGAGGCGGCCGGCCTTTATGCCCGCGGCGCCCTGGAGGAGATACCCGGGGTGGGGAAGAACCTGGCCAAAAAGATCGCCGAGCTGTTAACCACCGGCCGGTCTACCTTCCTGGAAAACCTGCGCCGGGAGGTGCCGCCGGGCTTAAGGGAGATGCTGGCCATCCCCGGCCTGGGCAGCCGCTCAGTGCGCCAGATCTACCAGGGCCTGGGCCTTACCACCCTGGCCGAACTGGAGGCGGCCGCTCGGGAAAAGAGGATCCGCACCCTGCCCGGTATGGGCAGCAAGACGGAGCTGGCTATCCTGCGCGGTCTGGACATGTTAAAGGAAGCACAGGAACAGGTCCCCCTGGGGGTGGCCCGGCCCCTGGCCCTGCTCTTTAAGGACCAGCTACTGGCCGTACCCGGGGTGGAGCAGGTGGCAATAGCGGGCAGTGTGCGCCGTGGCAAGGAAATGGTGGGCGATATCGACCTGGTGGCGGCCGTTCAGCCCGGCCACCGGGTAACGGACGTTATGACCCGCCACCCCCAGGTAAAGGAAGTCCTGGCCATGGAACCGGACCATCTGGCCCTGCGCACCAACCTGGGTGTTAAGATTGAAATCATCATGGTCCGGCCGGAGGATTTTGCCGCTACTCTATTTTACGCCACCGGTTCCCGGGCGCACCGGCGGGCGCTGCTGCGCCTGGCTGCCAGCCGGGGCCTGGGGGTGGCCGACCTGGGCCTGGCTACCTCCCGCTGGCTGGCAGAGGAAGAAGAGATGCTCGCCGGAGGAGAGGAGAAGGACCATCCGGGCCCTTACCCTCCTTTGGAAGCTCCCGGTACCCTTGCAACCATTCTCCAGCCTGGCAATGGTGCGGTTACAGCAGCGGATGCAATCTTCTACCGCCGTTTAGCTTTGCCCTACATCGTGCCCGAACTCCGGGAAGACCGCGGCGAGATCGCCGCCGCCCTCAGGGGGGAACTCCCCCGCCTGGTTACTATAGAAGATATCCGCGCTGACCTGCACATGCACAGCCGCTACAGTGACGGCGTGGAGACCATTGCCGGCATGGCCGCAGCGGCGAGGGAACGGGGCTACAGCTATATTGCCATTACCGACCACTCCCATTCCCTGGTGGTAGCCAGGGGCCTGAGTGTCGAGCAGCTCAAGGCCCAGCGGGAAGAGATAGCCCGCTTGAATAAAGAACTGGAGGGCATCACCATCCTGGCCGGCATCGAGGTCGATATCCTGGCTGATGGCCGCCTGGACTACGAAGACGAGATCTTGCGGGAATTCGACCTGGTCATCGCCTCCATCCACTCCGGCTTTCGCCAGGAAGGGGAGCAGATAATGGCGCGCCTGGAGGCGGCCCTGCGTCACCCCTGGGTGGACATCCTCGGTCATCTCACCGGCCGTATGCTGGGCCGGCGGCGCCCCTATGCGGTAGATGTGACCCGGGTTATCGAGCTGGCCGCCGAGACGGGGACCATCCTGGAGATTAACGCCAGCCCCGACCGGCTGGACCTTAACGACGCGGCAGTACGCCTGGCTAAAGAACACGGTGTCCCCATCGCCATCAACACCGACGCCCACGACCCCCACCGCCTGGCGGACATGGAGTACGGTATCCTCACCGCCCGGCGTGGCTGGCTGGAACCGGCGGACGTGGTCAACACCTGGGAGCTGGACCGGCTGCTGGCCCGGCTGAAGCGGAACCGGGCCCAGTTCCATAGATAATGCCATGCCTATGGTTGGCCACAATAGCTAGACAGGGGCCGTCGGCCTTTTGTGGGTATTCGGCAGTGGGGCGGGAAGGGTTAATTTAAGCAAATATTGCTGGTAAAAAAGGGGAAAAAGACCTATTTGTTTGGTAAAATGCAGCAGGATTTAGCGTTATGATGGCGAATACATAATTATCGTGGATGCAGTGATCCTTGTTTCGTACCTGGGAAGTGGTGCAACCGGCCAGCGATGGCCGGTTTTTTCACTTCGGAAAATATCGAAACTAGTATTGAAAAGATAAAAAATCAGATACAATGTATTGCCGCCGGACGGGCCTATGATTACGAAGTTAAAGGTTCGCGTTTTGTTACTTATCTACAAAAACGTTCTTCGGAGACTTTCGACTAAGAACCTGGAAAAGTGGGTCTTGGCTTCATGAATGTTTACTTGTAATGATATTGCCAATTACCTCCGTTATAACCAATATAGACCAAGCTATGGACTAAGTCAAGACCCAAACGGGCTTCCCCGGTGCAACCCGCTGTGCCATCTTTGTTTCGCCCCTGCCAAAGCCGCTCTTGGCATATATCAGATCAGTGATTACTGGGGGGAATTCCAAACCAGTGAAGCGTTTATAGAAATTATAGTAAGGCCATGTTATAATTGAGTAGGAACTTCCTATCGTTTCAAATTACCCGGGCAGCAGAAGACGGCCTTCAAGACCTTGAGCCTTAGCGGCAACAGAGTCGTCCTGGGGGTATAATTAACGAACAATGGATAATCTATATTTTGAAGCCCTTAACAAAATGGGCAAAAGGATTCGGACAACAAAAACGTACTGGCTTAAGTTAACAAACGAAAAACATCCAAGTATGAAGGGCAAGGAAAAAGAGGTTCAGGACACTTTAAAAAATCCTGATGAAATCAGGAGAAGTAAGGTTGACCAAAATGTATACATGTATTACAAAAGTATGGTGGGCCATTTTTTATGCGTTGTAGTCAAACATTTAAATGGAGAAGGCTATATTGTTACTGCTTATATAACTGATAAAATTAAAGAGGGTGAGCTTGTATGGAAAAAATAAGATTGTATTATGACAAGGAAGCAAACACATTAAATGTATGGTTTGATGACCCGGAAAAAGAATATATTTGCGAGGAAACCGGCGAAGAGGTTATGTTAATCAAAGATAAAAATGGTAAAGTGATCGGCTTTGAAAAACTTAATTTTCTTATGCCCAATGTTAATATTAAGGAGCTTCCCCTGGAGGCGGCTGTTATTTAGAAAGGCCGCCGCGGATCTTCGGTAGATTTCCTCTTGAGCCCTCCAGTATAATTCTGGTGGGCTTGAATTTATGACCGTCTTATTCCTGTTAATATAATGGCCAAAGGCCGCGGCTGCAACTTTTTGCAAAAGCGGCCTCACCTTTTAGTAAAGCCGGCAGGTTTTCTATCTGGCCTGGGCAATGAGAAACCTGGCCTAAGGATGGGAGCGAAAGTTAGGCATTGCCTTTTTCGTTTCCTAAGCCTATAATAATAGCATAGAAATCTAAAAGTTAGAAAGGCGGAAAATAGGATGCCGGGGGCAATGTTCAACCCTAAACCTGCTAATTATTCTAAAATCAAAAAGGTTCGCGTCTGGGGTAAGGGGCAGTTTACCATTCCCTCTGAAATAAGAAAGCGGCTGGAGATTCAAGAAGACACTATTTTGGAAGTTTTTCAGGTTGGCAAGGTATTCATAGCCACGCCAGAAAGGCTAAAAGTAAAAGAGCTTGCTAGCTCCGTTAGAAAAGAGATGGCTACTACAGGACTAGATTTGGAACAATTACTTGCCGAATTAAGGGAAGGCAAACATGAATATGAAATCGACTAAAGTTTTTTTGGATAGTAGTATTATTATTGCCGGCCTTGCCTCGGAAACAGGAGGATCACATAGGGTATTGGCTCTAGCTGAACTGGGCCTAATTACCCCATACATATCGGAAGAAGTTACCGAAGAAGTGATGAGAAATATACAGAAGAAGCTACCCGAAAGCATAGCTCATTTTTATACGCTTTTTAAATCGCTACCTTTCGTATTTGCTGTAGCCGATGAGAAAGCCATGAAATATGCACGGACGTTGATAAATGAAAAAGATGCCTCCATACTGGCAGCAGCTATTTCCGGTAAAGTAGATTGGTTATTGAGCCTTGACAAGCATTTCCAGGTATTGGATTGGAAGGGAAATCTCGAATTTAAGATAGCATCACCGCAATTATTTTTAAACGAATTTTTATAGCTCACATTCCGCACCCTGTGTGAGCCCAA
>JASUSX010000078.1 GCA_030445875.1 Clostridia bacterium | reverse complement strand
AAGTAAAGGAACTAATCCGCCCCATAAACCCCCGTACATTTCCAACAATGTTGCATTTTTTTCCTTGCCATCCATGTATTCTTCTCCCCTTTCCCTTCTAATTTTTGTTTAGAACGTTACTTTGACCTTTAACTATGTGTATCACCTCTTCCGCTAGTATTTGCGAGGGATCAAAGGTGGGTACAGCAATATTGTGGATATCCTTAGCAAGAACCGAAAGCTCTGTGCAACCAAATATGATTGCTTGGGCACCCTCTTTAATTAGCTCGTTTGCTATTTGCTGTAACTCCTTTATCAATTCAGCACTATATTGATTTGATTTGACGGCAAAAATGAGGTCCATAACCTTTTGCTGGTTGTGTGCATCCGGTGTTAAAATATCAACGCTATGTTCTTGGAAAGCATTGTGATAAAGCCTGGTTACCAGTACAGCCGTGGTAGCCAGTAATCCAATCTTTTTTACGTTGGGGATTTCTTGCAAAATTTTTTCCTTTGTAATCTGGATAATATTTAATACCGGTATTTTTACCGCGCTTTTTACCTCTAGATAATAAAAGTGGGCTGTGTTACATGGTATGGCTATAAAATCGGCGCCCCAATTTTCTAATTGCCGGGCCATTTGCGCCATCACAGGACCTGGACTTTCCCCTGCCTCCAGGATTGCCTTTACCCGGGAGGGTATCTGGGGGTTATTGTCAACAAGCATGTGAATATGATCACTATCATCGTTAGCAGGAGTAGCTTTGATAATTTTATCCATAAAATCAACGGTAGCTTCTGGTCCCATTCCGCCAATTATCCCTAGAACTTTTGCAGACATATGTTTAACACCCCAGAAAAAGATACTACGGGTTGGATGCTATTATGGGTAGCATCCAACCTGCAATAGAGTATTATTTTCCCTCTGTTAGATTTCGGCCTCTTTCTCCAACACCGGTAAATCCAGCTCTACCAATTCCGGGTATTTCAGGCCGCTGCCCGTGTTCAAAACCACTACCCTTTCCTCAGGCTTCAGGAAACCGCTGTTCAGGAGTTTCTGGGCGCCGGCAATAGCGGCCGCCCCTTCCGGGCAGATAAACATGCCCTCGGTCCGGGCGACCTGCTGCACTGCCGCCTTAATCTCTTCATCGCTGACGCTCACCGCCGTACCGCCGCTAGCATAGATGGACTCCAGGACCAGGAAGTCGCCCAGGGCTTTGGGTACGCGGATACCGCCGGCGATGGTTTGCGCCCCCTGGAAGAATTCCGATTCCTTCTTCCCTGCCTGGAAGGCCCTGACAATGGGGGAACACCCTTCCGCCTGGACAGAGATCATTTTGGGCAGGGTGCCTTTAATCCAGCCAATGGCTTGGAGTTCCTGTAGGGCCTTCCAGATGCCGATAATACCTACCCCGCCGCCGGTGGGATAAAGGACTGCATCGGGTAGCTGCCAATCAAATTGCTCGGCGATTTCCAGGCCCATGGTCTTCTTGCCTTCAATACGGTAAGGCTCCTTCAGTGTTGAAGCGTCAAACCAGCCGTATTTCTTTACCCCCTGGGCGATTATCTTACCCGCATCGGAGATTAAGCCCTTCACCAAATAAGTACGGGCACCGCTGACCACACACTCCTTTTTGGCCAGGTCCGGGGCGTCGACGGGCATGGCGATGGTCATTTCCATACCGGCTTTGGCGCCATAGGACGACCAGGCACCACCGGCATTACCGGCCGTAGGCATGGCAATAGCCTTGATGCCCAGCTCTTGGGCTTTGGACACCCCTACTGCCGCCCCCCGGGCCTTAAAGGTCCCGGTGGGGTTTAAGCCTTCGTCTTTGATATAGAGGTGCTTAAATCCCAGCTCCCGCCCCAGGTTATTAGCAGTAAAGATTGGGGTAAAGCCCTCGCCCAGGGAAACGATATTTTCCTCCAGTTCCAGGGGCAAGAACTCCCAATAGCGCCAGAGGTCGGCCCGCCGGCCACGCAAATCTTCTTTGTTTACGGCTTGCCCCAGGCGCTCCAGGTCGTAGCGTACCAGCAGGGGTGAACCGCACTGGCAAAGGTTATGAACCTCAGTGGCCTGATAGGTGGCATGACATTTAGGACATTCCAAACAACGGACAAAGCTCACTTTTCCTTCCTCCTGACCGCTCTTTTAATTAAGACAACCTGGCGATTCGCTATTACCGAGGAACCAGGCTCTACCACCCCCTCTTTATTTATTGGCAACGACTGCTATGGCTTCAATCTCCACCAATACATCCTTGGGTAACCGGGCCACTTCCACGCAGGAACGGGCCGGGGGATCCTGCGGAAAATAGCGGCCATAAACCTCGTTAATGGTGCCGAAATCATTCATATCTTTGATATACAAGGTAGTTTTGATTACCTTTTCCAGGCCGGACCCGGCGGCAGCTAGAATGGCCTGTAAATTGGCCATGACCCGGGCCGTCTGTTCGGCTACGCCGCCGGCAACAATCTGGCCCGTTGCCGGGTCAAGGGGGATCTGGCCGGAGGTATAGATCACATTGTCAACAATCAGGGCCTGGGAATAGGGCCCAATGGCTGCCGGCGCTTGTTCAGTTGTAACAACCTTTTTAGCAGGCATCTAAGCATCAATCCTTTCCAGACTAGAGCATCGTTTGGCCTTTTGGTAATTAGTATTCGCCGTTGCTTTTAATTTTCCTGCTTATATCATAAAATATTTTTGGTCCAGTTACTAAAATTTTAGTTGCATAGTAGATAATAAATATCGCCCGGTTTTCTTCCCGGGCGTTTTCTCAGGTGCCATTGGCTTTATCGCCGCCACTTTCCCCCTGCAGCAGTTCTTTAATTCTCTTCAGGGCCTGGCGTTCGATGCGGGAGATCTGTACCTGGGAGAGGCCCATGCGGGCGGCCACCTGGGCCTGGGTTTTATCCTGGAAAAAGCGCAGGACCAGGACCCGCCGGTGCTTCTCCGGCAACTGGCGCAGGACCTCTTTCAGGGCGATTTTATCCAACCAGGCCGGTTCTTCCCCATCTTCGGCGGCGAGCTGGTCCAGGACATAGATAGGGTCGCCATCATCCTGGTAGATGGTATCGTGGATGGAACCCGGCATCTGGACGGCTTCCAGGGCTTCCACAATGTCCTCCCGGGAGAGGTCCAGGGCTTCCGCTATCTCGCCAATGGCCGGCTCCCGGCCCAGCTTTTTGGCCATTTCCTCCCGGGCGCGGTTGACCTTAAAGGCCGTTTCCTTTAAGGAGCGGCTCACTTTAACGGTGCTGTCGTCCCTTAAAAAGCGCCTGATTTCCCCCAGGATCATAGGTACGGCGTAAGTAGAAAAACGCACCTGGTAGCTCAAGTCAAATTTATCGATGGCCTTAATAAGCCCTATAGTGCCAATTTGGAAGAGGTCCTCCAGTTCATAGTTGCGGTTTTCAAAGCGCTGGACCAGGTTGAAAACGAGTTTTAGATTGCAGTTGATGAGCCGCTCCCTGGCTTCCCGGTCCCCGGCCTTGGCCCGGCGCAATAATGCTTCCGTCTCAGCCTCGGACAGGAGGGGAAAGCGGGGCAAATTCATTTCCGACAGGCGCATCTCTCCGTCGCCACCTTGGTTACCTTTCGGTGTCTCCCTTGAAGGCCTTGAACATCTTCACCCGCGTTCCCCGGTCGACCTCCGAGGTAACTTCCAGGTCATCCATAAACGACTGCATAAAGGCGAAACCGAGCCCCATCCGCTCCGGGTCGGTGGAATAGGCCGGCTGCATGGCCAGGGCGACATCGGCAATGCCGCAACCTTGATCTTCGACGGTAATGGTAAGCCCTGTTATCGTGCGTTCAGCAGCCACCCGCACCGTACCGTTGGCCTCACCCCGGTAACCGTGGATAATGGCGTTGGAAACCGCCTCGGAAACGGCTACCTTGATCTCTTCCAGCTCGTTTAAGGTCATGTCCACCTGGGCGGCAAAGGTCGCCACCGCCACCCGGGCCAGCCCGACGTTTTCGGGCAGGCTCAAAAACTCCAGGGCCATGCTGTTTTGAATTTGCATCTCGCCAGCCATTATTCAACCCCTCCCAGTTTCCTTTCCGGCCCCTCGGACAGGATGGTCATTATTTTGCTTAGGCCGGATAATTCCAGCAGGCGCCTGACCTGGGGCTGGGGCCGGCAAATGACTACCCTGCCTCCCTGCTTCTTCAGGCGCCGGTAGCGGCCCAGGATCACCCCCAGCCCGGAGCTGTCCATAAAGGTAACGCCCTCCAGGTCCAGCAAAAGTACCTCCGGCCGGGCATGGTCCAGGCTGGCCTCCAGTTCCTGGCGCAGGTGGTCGGCGCTCTCCAGGTCGACCTCACCCTTGACGCGGGCCCAGAGTTCTTTCTTTTCCATGCTAAAGAATACTTGCAAATAAAAAACCCCCTTACGAAGTTACATTTCCTAAGGGGGTAAATTCGACCTTAACCGGCTCTGTTCCTGCTAAATAATGGTAAAATTATTGTCGAATGGTGAATACGGCCCGAATTACCCGGCTAATCTGCTGTCCCAGGGAGGCCCTCGCTACGGCGGCGTTGGTTACCAGGTCCACAGTGGTAATCTCCTGGCCTTCCCGGTAAACCTTTAACTGGCCGACCTTTTGCCCATCCTTAACGGGGGCATTCAAAATGGCAGGCAAATCCAATCGGGCAGTAACCTTTTCAGCCTGGCCGCGGGTGCGGCTGACCCGCGCCCCGGCTTTGGCGGTGGCTACAACCTGTACTTGTTGTACCCGCCCTTTTCCCACCGGCACGATGGCAACCACCTGGCCGGGGGCATAGAGCTGCCGGAAGGCCCACTGCTTGTAAGCCCAGTTATAGAGCTTCATGGAATCGGTGAAATTACCCCGCGGCGTTTCCACACCCATGACTACGGCTATGAAGCGCAGGCCCTCCCGCTCTACCGTCGAGACCAGGTTTAACCCGGCAGCGTCGGTAAAGCCAGTCTTGAAGCCATCCGTCCCCGGGTACCAGTACAGCATCTTATTGGTGGTGTCCAGGATCGTCAAGGGGTCTTTACGCAGGGTATAGCGCTTGATAGAGGTCCACTCGCGGATTTTGGGGTACCTTAAAGCGTAACGGGCGATAACGGCCATATCGTAGGCCGAGGTATAGTTCTGCTCGTCGTGGAGGCCGTGGCAGTTGGCGAAGTGGGTGTTCTTTAACCCCAGCTCTTTAGCCTTGGCGTTCATCATAGCCACAAAGGCTTCCTCCGACCCGGCCAGGTGTTCGGCAATGGCCACCGAAGCGTCGTTGGCCGAGGCCACGGCGATGGCAATGAGCATCTGTTCCAGGGGGAAGGACTCACCCACGGCCAGGAAAACCTCTGACCCGCCAAAGCTTTCCGCCCGCTCGCTCACCTGGACCGGCTCCCCCAGGGTGGCCTGGCCGTTGGCCACCATGTCCATGGCTATCACCATGGTCATAAGTTTGGTCATGCTGGCCGGGTAGTAACGCTGGTGGGCATTTTTCTCCCACAGGACTTCCCCTGTCTGGGGGTCCATGAGGATAGCCCCTTTAGCGTCCAGGGACAAGCCCGTTGCTTGCTCGCCGGTAGCCGCCTGGATTGGTTCTGCTTCTGGTGGCGACGCCCCGGCCGCACCGTCCGTTTCAGGATTTTGCGCTAACAATAGACCCGGCAGCAAGGATAACCCCAGGACTAAGGCCAGCATTATCGCAACTATCTTTCGCACCCCACCGCCCCCTCGCCAGGCTTGTTCTCTTTAAACATATATTAGCCAGGGGCGGAAAATATGAAGATCAAGCCGGCGGTATTTATCCCTCTAGCGTGGCCGCGAAACTCTCCCCGTCCAGGTCGTAGGGCACACCCAGGAGTTCCGCCACGGTGGCGCCCAGGTCGGCAAAGGTAGGCCTGACCCCCAGGTCTACTGGCCGGATATGATTACCATATACCAGGAGGGGTACGTACTCCCGGGAATGGTCGGTGCTGGGGGTGGTAGGGTCGCAACCGTGGTCGGCTGTCAAAATTAGGGCGTCGTTCTCATTCAAAGCAGCGATTAACTCCGGCAGGCGACGGTCAAAGGCCTCCAGGGCCGCAGCATAACCGGCCACGTCGTTGCGGTGGCCAAAGCGCATGTCGAAATCAACCAGGTTGGTAAAGATCAGGCCGCGGCCAACCTCCCGCATAAAGTTGCAGGTCTGGTCGACGCCGTCCATATTGTCATGGGTATGAATCCAGCGGTTTATCCCTTGGCCGGCAAAGATATCCTTTATTTTACCCACGGCCATGACGGGCAGGCCGGCTGCCGTAATAACATCCAGGAGGGTCAGCCGGGGGGGTTCCAGGGAGAAGTCCTGGCGCCGGTCGGTGCGGATGAAATGGCCCGGCTCGCCGACAAAGGGCCGGGCAATCACCCGGCCCACGGCGTGCTCTCCGGTCAAAAGCTGCCGGGCAATCTGGCAGTACCGGTAAAGCTCCTGGACGGGAATCACTTCCTCGTGGGCTGCAATCTGAAAGACACTGTCGGCCGAAGTGTAGACAATGGGAAAACCAGTCCGCAGATGTTCTGCGCCCAGTTCCTCAATAATCACTGTCCCGGAGGACGGTTTATTGCCCAGGACCCCGCGGCCGATGGCCCGGGTAAAGGGCTCTATAATCTCTGGCGGGAAACCGTGGGGGTAGAGGGGGAAGGGCCGCTCTAAAATGAGGCCGGCTATCTCCCAGTGGCCGCTGGTTGTATCCTTACCGGCGGACCGGGAAGCCATTTTTCCCCAGGCAGCCCCGGGGGTGGCTGCCGGAGGGATACCCCGCAGGGGGATGATATTCCCCAGCCCCAGGCGGGCCAGGTTAGGCAGGTGCAGGTCTATCGTGGCGGCGATATTCCCCAGGGTGTTGCTGCCCTGGTCCCCAAACCTGCCGGCATCGGGTAGCTCACCAACGCCAACACTGTCTAACACAATTAAAGTAACGCGATCCAGGACCATACTCAAGCTTTCCTCCTATATCGCCAAAGGCCCTACGCCCGCGGGTGGGCCTGTTCATAAACCTCCCGGATCTTCTTCCGGGTAAGATGGGTGTAGATCTGGGTCGTACCGATATCGGCGTGTCCCAAAAGTTCCTGGACCGACCGCAGGTCGGCCCCGTTTTCCAGCAAGTGGGTGGCAAAGGAATGGCGCAGGGTATGGGGAGTAATCTCTTCTTTCAAGTTGGCGGTCCGGGCATAGCCTTTCAGGATCTTCCAGCACCCCTGGCGGGAGAGGCGCCGGCCATGCTGGTTAACAAATAAAGCCGGTTCCGTCTTCTTTTTGATTAGCTTTCCCCGGCCGTGCTCCAGGTATGTCCTGAGATGGAAACAGGCCACCTGGCCTATGGGTACTACCCTTTCCCGCGCTCCTTTGCCCAGGCAGCGGACAAACTCGCCCTCCAGGTTGACCTGATCCACGTTCAGGGATACCAGCTCTGAAACCCGCAAGCCCGTGGCATATAACAATTCTAACATAGCTTTATCCCTTAAACCAGCCGGCTTATCCGGGCGGGGTTGATTAAGGAGCCGCTCCACCTCGGCTACGGTTAAAACCCGGGGTAATTTCTTAAGCTGCCGGGGGGTTTCCAGGTTGGCGGTAGGGTCACTCTCCACCAGGCGTTCCCGGAGTAAAAAATGATAAAAGGACTTTAGGGCCGCCAGATGCTGAGAAATGGTAGAGGGGGAACGGCCTTCCTGCTGCATCTTGACCAGGTAGGCCACCAGTAACCCCCGGCCTACGTCCTGAAAGGATTTTATCCCTGCCTTTTCCAGGTACTGCATAAACTGCTGCAAATCACTATTATATGACGCCAGGGTATTCTCCGCCAGCCCCCGCTCCACCACCAGGTAATAAAGGAATTCATCAACCATCTCACGCATGGCGTACCACCTGTTCCCAATTAGTTTACCAGATTATTTCCACATGTACAGGTAAAAGTCCTCCATCTGCGCCAAAAAAATCCATAAAAATTCCGCCTTTGCAGGGCGGATTTTAACAACCTTATTCTCCCCGGTAAAAACTGCGCAGTTTTTCTATTAAGCCCTCCAGGTAGCCTTTATCCCCGGCAGCGGGCGCTGCTACCGGCTTTCCCTGTTGCTCGGTCACAGCCTGGTTATCCCCCGCCGGTATACCGGGGGTAGCCAGATGCGACCTCTCGCTTCTTACTAGCTGCCCCAGCAAAACGGCAGCCACCAGGATGGCCGCCAGCAGCCAGGCCACCTTCTGTCTCCATTTACTGATGGTGACTACAATCATGCCCCACCCCTCCCCTTAAAAATAGTTTAATACTATCCTGCCAAAAAGCGGCGAAAGATAAGCCTCTAGCAGTCCACCTCCGATTAAAAGGACCATTACCAGGAGCATAAAAAAGGAATAAGCGACAAACCGCGGCATAACACCGATCCCGTCCATTTTATGGCCCTGGATTAAGCTAATGGAAAAGGAGATGCCCAGCATGGCGGCCATAAAGAGCGCCGGGATCTGGATCAGGTTAGGCGGCAGGATGGCCAGCAGGGAAAAGGCTATCCCCTGCAGGGCCTTTTGTTGGACCAAAAAGCCGACAGTAAAACCCAGGATAAACCCCTTTAGGAAGAC
>JASUSX010000077.1 GCA_030445875.1 Clostridia bacterium | reverse complement strand
GGCCGATCACCAGGACGCCATTGCCTGCCGCGATACGGGCTGGATCCAGCTCTACGTGGAAACGGCCCAGGAAGCCCTGGACACCTGCCTGCAGGCCTACAAAATTGCCGCCCACCCGGAGGTGCTGACGCCGGTTATGGTCTGCCTGGACGGCTATGTCCTCTCCCACACGGATGAAATTGTGGACGTGCCGGACCAGGAGGCCGTAGACCGCTTCCTGCCGCCCTACCGGCCGGAGTATAGCGTGGATACACAGCGGCCCTATGTCTTCGGGGTCGGTGCGGGGCCGGAGCTGTATCCTGCCTTTAAGTATTACCAGCAGCAGGCTATGCTGCGGGCGAAAGAAGTTATTAAGGAAGTAGACCGGGAGTTCCGGGCCCACTTCCAGCGCAGCTACGGCGGCCTGGTGGACCCTTATTATTGCCATGATGCCGCCGTGGTGCTGGTCGTCATGGGCGCCACCGCCGGCACGGCCCGGGAAGTGGTGGACTATTTACGCCGGCAGGGCGAAGCGGTGGGCCTTTTACGTCTAAGGAGTTTCCGGCCTTTCCCGGTGGAAGACCTCCGGGCGGCCCTCACCAGGGCCAGGGCGGTGGCCGTCCTGGATCGTGATTGTTCCTTTGGTTATGAAGGGGTGCTGGCCACGGAAATTAAAGCGGCCCTGGCCGGCCTGCCGGTCCAGCCGCAGGTGGCCGGCTTTATCGGCGGTCTGGGCGGCCGCGATATCAGCCAGGAGAACCTGGCAGGTATTTTCCGCCATTGCCTGGAGGCGGTACGGCGCCAGGACAGGGGCGAAAAACAGGTTATTAACGGCGACTGGCAGAAATAAAAGCAGCAAGTATACAACCGGTTCGCTTTACCTTCGAATTGAACAAGAAATAGCCTGGAGGAAAGTACTATGGTTAAAATAAAAGAATTACCTGATGTCGAACTGGTGCAGGGGTCTTATGCCTGCGCCGGCTGCGGCGGCATTCTTGCCGTTCGTATGGCCCTGAAGGTCCTGGGGCCGGAGACAGTCATAGTTACCACGCCGAGCTGCCTGCTGGGGGTAACCACCTTTTATCCCCAGCTGGCCTTCAAGGTTCCCTGCGTCAATGTCACCTTTCCCAGCACGGCGGCGGCCGTTTCCGGGGTGGTGGCCGGCTTGAAATGCCGGGGCAAAAAAGGGGTCAGGGTCGTAGGGCTGGCCGGCGACGGTGGTACCGTTGACATCGGGCTCCAGGCTTTATCCGGCGCCGTCGAGCGGGGCGATAATTTTATTTTCATCTGCTATGATAATGAAGCCTACATGAATACCGGCGTGCAGCGCAGCGGGGCTACCCCCCTGGGGGCGCGGACCACGACCACGCCGGTGGGCAGCGTGGGCGGGGGTGAAGAGAGGCCCAAAAAGGATATGTTGCGTATTGTAGCTGCCCATGATATACCCTATGCGGCTACGGCCAGCATCGGCTATCCCCAGGACTACCTGACCAAGGTGCAGAAGGCCATGCAGATAAAAGGACCATCCTACATCCAGGTCCTCTCCCCGTGCCCGCCGGGCTGGGGCTATCCCACCGAACTGACGGTTAAGCTCGCCCGCCTGGCCGTCCAGACCGGGCAATGGCCCCTGGCCGAATACGAAAACGGGCGGTTGACGGTAAAAGAAATCGCCCATCGCCGCCCTTTGCGTGACTACTTGGCGCCCCAGGCCAGGTTTGCCCATTTGCCGGGATAAAACTCGGTCTTCCTCGAATAAAAAAGCCCCTACAGGGCTTGACATTCGGCATATAAAACGAAATAATTATACCTAGAAGAGGGAACTATGATAATCGGATCCCATGGGGCCCCACTTACCGGGGTTCTTAAACTCGCCCTTGTACTGTTGCAGCAGTACAAGGGCTTTAGCTTATTTCCCCTTGGTAATCAGGAGCACCAGGGTGATAAAGAGGATTAGAACCTCGACAAGTTGCAGCGTTTCAGCAACGGTCATTGGTCCCACCTCCATTCGGTAAATACTCCCGGTAGGTGGGACCTATCCGATTACCAATAGTTCCCTCGACATAATTTTACACAAAAGGGATTACCGATGCAATCCTACTTAGCAAATTTTTGTTCCCCAGGAATCAACAAATCCGCGGTAACTGCTGGCCGCTCAAAAGATAGAGTTCCCGGGTGGCCCCCAGGGCCGTACGCAGGAAGGCACGGCCGCTGCCTTCTTTTATTTCGCCAATCAGGGCGGCTTCAGATCCTAGGGGGTGCCGGCGGAGGAAGGCCAGGACATCTTCAGCAGCAACTCTATCGCCTACGGCGCAGAATTTACCTTCATTGGCCAGGTAGAGGTAATCCAACCCCAGGATTTCCGCTCCCCCGCGGACGCTGTCATGGACGGGGATGGCTTCTTCACTGAGGATAACGTCAACTTGGGCGCTCAGGGCCAGCTCTTTCACCGTCGTCGCCAGCCCGCCCCGGGTGGGGTCGCGCAGCCATTTAACGGCACCGGGGAAACTCTCCAGCAGGGGCAGGATTAAGGTATGCAGGGCGGCGCAGTCGCTTTTTAACCCTTCCAGGCCGAAATTCTCCCGGGCCGCCAGGACGGCCAGGCCGTGGTCGCCTACCGCCCCGCTGCAGATGATTACATCGCCGGGCCGGACGCGGTGGCAGCCCAGGTCAATATTGCCAGCAACCAGCCCCAGGCCGGTGGTATTGATATAGATCTGGTCGCCGTGGCCGCGTTCCACTACCTTGGTATCGCCGGCCACGATGGCTACCCCGGCTTCCCGGGCGGCTGCGGCCAGGGCGGCGATGATCTCTTCCAGGACCGGCAGGGGCAGCCCCTCCTCGAGAATCAGCCCCACAGTGAGGTAAAGGGGACGGGCGCCGCTGACGGCCAGATCGTTCACCGTACCGTTGACAGCCAGGGTGCCGATATTGCCGCCGGGGAAAAAGAGGGGTTTGACGACAAAAGAATCGGTGGTCAGGGCCAGGCGGCCGGGCGGGGCGGGGAGCAGGGCGGCATCGTTTAAAGGCTGCAGGGCCTCGTCACGGAAGTATTTTAAAAATAGGTCGCTAATCAGCCGGTGGGTTAACTCACCGCCATCACCGTGGGCTAAGGAAACTGTGCCAGTAATACTACCACAAGCGGTCATAATACACTTCATCCCTGTTAACGTAATTTTTTATCAGGCCTGCTTGTAACTTTGCCACCTGGTGCTACCAGGATACCAGGAAAATTAACCCCGACTTTATGATACTATAGTTCATAAAACGGAGTGGAAACGGCGATGGTGTGGTGTGGGCCCTGGCCATTACTTAAGCGATATTTAACCGAGAGCCAGGGTTCTTTGCCGGGGTTACCCTTTTGTCAAATAAACAGGTAGGTACTCAACCTGCTTCCCGGGCATACCGGTAGTAGGCGGCGCAGGAACCCTCCGAGGATACCATACAGGGACCTACGGGACGGAGAGGGGTGCAGCGCCGGCCGAAAAGGGCGCACTGCGGCGGCAGGCAGAGGCCTTTCAATACGTTGCCGCAAAGGCAGCCGGCCGGTGGCGGAACTGGCTTTAATTCCAGGGGCCAGCGGCCGGTGGCCTCAAAATCCTGGTAAGCAGTATTCAATTTCAGCCCGCTAAGGGGTATCAACCCCAGCCCGCGCCAGTTGGCGGGAGCCAGGGAGAAGACTTCCCTTAAAATTTCCTGCGCTTTGGGGTTACCTGTTTCGCTGACTACCCGCGGGTAGGCGTTATTAACTTGCGCTTCTCCTTTCTCGATCTGGAGCAGGAGTTCCAATAGCGCCCCCAGGATGTCAAGGGGTTCGAAGCCAGCAATGGCTGCCGGCAGGTTGTATTCTCTGGCCAGGAAAGTAAAGGCCCGCCGGCCGAGGATGGCGCTGACGTGCCCCGGCAGGAGCAGTCCATCCAGCTTTAAATCCGGGTCGCTGGCCAGGGTTGCCAGGGCCGGTGGTACCAGCTTATGGGCGCTGTAAATGCTGAAATTTTTGAGACTCAGGGCCGCGGCTTCTTTCACGGCCAGCCCTACAGCAGGGGCCGTAGTTTCAAAGCCTATTCCTAAGAAAACAACTTTTCGATCGGGATTGGAACGCGCGAGGGTCACGGCTTCCCGGGGGCTGTAGCAAACCTGGAGCTGGCAGCCTTCTATCCTGGCCTTTTCCAGCGAACCGCTGCTGCCCGGTACACGCACCATGTCGCCAAAGGTGGCGATGATAACCCCCGGCTGCCGGGCGAGGCAAAGCATGTAATCGATCTCTTCGGGGGCGGTAACGCAGACGGGGCAACCGGGCCCGCTGCGCAGATCGATGCATCCAGCCAGGAGGCTGCGCAGTCCCGTGCGGGCCAGGGCCACCGTATGGGTGCCGCATACCTCCATGATTACCGGCCGGCGGCCAAGCTTGCCCGCTATGGCAGCCGCCAGTGATTTTACCCTGACCAGGAGCCTGGCAGTTAGCTCCTTGTGGTGATAGGTGCTCCATGTTTCCATCCTCAGGCTGCTCCCCATCTACACCCAACATATTTATAGTTCAATGGTGGAGGTACTAGCACTCATAGAGGATGCCTCCTTGAAGGCGATTAACTCCTTCCACAGGTTCAAGCGGGCCTCAGCTTCTTCCGTATCAATCACGCTGATGGCATGGCCGGCATGGACCAGGACGTAGCTCCCGGGCCGGCAGCCTTCCACCAGGGCCAGGCTGACCCTGGCCTGGACGCCCCGGGTTTCCACCGTAGCCTGCACGCCGTCGGCCTCAATGGCAATGATGCGGGCCGGTACTCCCAGACACATCTGTCTTCATCCACTCCCTATTTCCCGGGCAACGGCCGCCTGGCCAAGACTTAAACCGCCGTCATTGGGCGGCACGAGCCGGTGGCGATAGACGGTAAATCCCCTTTTGGCCAGCTCCCGGCTTATCTCTTCCAGCAAGAGGCTGTTATGCCAGACCCCGCCGCTCAAGGCCACCCCCCGGACGCCGGTAAAGCTGGCGGCCCGCAGGACGGCCTGGAGGAGCATTTCTGCCAGGGTGAAGTGAAAGCGGGCGGCAATAACAGGTACTTCTACGCCTTTTTGCAGGTCCTGCCAGATGGCTTTGATCATTGCTCCCGGGTCCATTTCTGCGCCAGCCAGGGCAAAGGGATAGGGCGGCCAGCCGGCCCGGGCTCCACCGGCAGCCAGGGCGGCTTCCTCCAGGGCGCAGGCGGCCTGGCCGTCGTAGGTATTTTCCAGGCAGATGCCGCATAAGGCGGCGACGGCATCAAACAGCCGGCCCAGGCTGGAAGTGGGAACGAGCTGAAAATTACGGTTGAGCATTTGCAGGACTATTTCCAGGGCCGGCCCCTGGCGGCCAAAGAGTTCCCGGGCCGCGGCTGTCCCCGGGCCGGAACCCAGGTAGTGGTACAGGTAGCTCACGGCCATATACCAGGGATGGCGCGCCCCCTGGTCGCCGCCGGGCTGGGGGACGTAGCGCAGGTGATAAAGACGCTGAAAACTTTTATAGGACCCCAGCAAAATCTCCCCGCCCCAGACGGCTCCATCCAGGCCGTAGCCGGTGCCGTCGCAGATTAACCCTAAAGCCGGACCGGTAACGCCGTTTTCCGCCAGGCAACTGGCCAGGTGGGCATGGTGGTGCTGGACGCCGATGACTTTAGAACCCAGTTCGCGGGCCAGGCGGGTGGAGTAATAGCCAGGATGCAGGTCGCAGGCAATAATTTCCGGCCGGCAGTCGCATAAAATTTGCATGCGCTCCAGGGCTTCCCGCCAGGCTGCCTGGGTTTCTACTGGGGCCAGGTCGCCGATATGCTGGCTTAAGAAGGCCTCCGCACCTTTAAGCAGGCAGAAGGTGTTCTTCAGGTCGCTACCTGCCGCCAGGACATCCGGTCCATCCGGCAGGTCGAGCTGCAAGGCTGCCGGGACAAATCCCCGGGAACGCCGGTAAAAGTGGGTCTCCCCCAGCCGCCAGGCCACTACGGAATCGTCGCAGCGATTGACTATCTCCCGGTTGTGGCTTACGAAATAATCGGCTACACCGGCCAGCTCTTCCAGGGCCTTGGCCTCCTCCTTGATCAGGGGCAGGTCGCTGATATTGGCGCTGGTCATAACGATGAGCGGCGGGCCGGCCTGGAGGAGGAGCAGGTGCAGGGGGGTATAGGGCAGCATAACTCCCAGGGTACTCAGGCCCGGCGCTACCTCCGGGGCGAGATCGGTGGCCGGTCGCCGGTGTAAGAGGACGATGGGGGCCGCCGGCGCCGCCAGGAGACCGGCTTCATCCTGGCTGACATAACAGTATTTTTGAACGGTGGCCAGGTCCCGGGCCATGACGGCGAAAGGCTTAGCGGGGCGGCCCTTACGGCGGCGTAAATTGGCTATGGCTTCATTATTGGTGGCATCAACGGCCAGGTGGAACCCTCCCAGGCCTTTGACGGCCAGGATGCAGCCCTGACGCAGTAAGGAGGCTGCCTGCTCTACCCAGTCGCCGGCTACCGGTAGCCCTTTGTTATCCAGCAGGGTCACCCGCGGCCCGCAGGCCGGGCAGGCTACAGGCTGGGCGTGGAAACGCCGGTCGGCAGGGTCGCCATATTCAGCCGCACAATCGGGACAGAGCGGGAAAGGAGCCATGGCCGTCCGGATGCGGTCGTAGGGCAGGGTATAAATAATGGTAAAACGGGGACCGCAGCAGGTACAGTTGGTAAAGGGATAACGATAATGGCGATCGGCCGGGTCCAGGATTTCCCGCCGGCAATCAGGGCACAGGGCTACATCTGGGGAAGCCACTACCTTTTGTTCTGACCCGGCAATGCTTGTTTTAATCTTAAAATCCAGCCAGCCTTTAGGCGGCAATTCCTCCTGTTGCCAGGCGGAGATCCTGGCCAGGCGGGGCGGCCGGGTCAGGATTTCCCGGATAAAGCTTTCCAGCCGCTCCGCTTCCCCTTCGGCGTCGATACACACCCCGCTGCTGGCATTATAGACCTCCCCCCGGATGCCCCAGGTCCGGGCCAGGCGGTAAACAAAAGGGCGGAAGCCGACGCCCTGGACGATACCCTGGAGGGTCAGGCGGTAGCGCCGCAGGGGGAGGTTTTTTCTTTTTTCGAGGCTACCAGTTGTTTGAGCCATAAAAACCATTCCTCAAGACCTTCTCCCGTACGCGCCGAGAGGGTTATTACCATGAGATTGGGGTTTAAAGCTTTGAGGTCCTGGCGGAAGGCGGCCAGGTCGAAGTCGGTGTAGGGCAGCAGATCTATGACGTCTTTGCCCAGGTCAAACTCGGCCGGGCAGACCAGGTTGCCGACGTTTTCGATAAAGAGCACCTTCCAGTAACGTGCCCCGGCTGGCGCAGGTAAAGGCCAGGCGCATGGCCTCGGGGAGGACTGCTGTCAATTCCCCGCAGCGGAGCTTTACGCGCGTAACCTGCCGGCAACCCCGACGGGCTGCATCCCGGGCTACCAGGCGCACTGCTTCCTGGGCCAGGGCGAGTTCATGCACCATTACCACCGCCTAGTAGCTGGTAGATGGTTGCCACAGCCAGGGGCAGGGCGGCAGCGACCGGGGGACTTAAATTAGTTTGTCCCCGTGCCAGGGAACCGGCCTGGATGCCTACCAGGATTAGCCGCGGCGGGAAGGTGGCCGGGTCTACCAGCCGTCCCAGGGCCAGGGCTTCACCAATACCTAAATTGTGTAAGGAGAGGCTCCGCCAGGAAAGCCGGGCCAGGTCCTTTTCCTGGCAGCAGATTACGGTACCAGGTTCCTGGCCGGCATGGACGGCGTCGACAATGACGGCCTGCTCGGCCCCGCGTAAGAGTCCCAGCAGGGCCAGGCCGGGAAGACCGGCGGAGATGGTTTTGACGCCCGGCGGCAGTCCCCGGCGTTCCAGTTCTTCAATTACTTTTAGGCCCACGCCGTCATCGCCGGCCAGGGGGTTCCCGCAGCCGATAACCACTCTGGTCATGGTTATTCCCTCTCGATCTCCAGGCGCAGGAAATGAATGATCTTTTAAATCGGCAAAAAGCGACCCTCTTTCTGACCTTGATGATCGGGTCGATTTTAATATTTTTTGCAGTGGCAATGATTGTTAAACCGATCAAGGCCGTAACTGAAGCGACGAAAAAGGTCGCTCAAGGTAATTTTGATATGCGGTTGGAAGTAAAAGGCGAGGATGAGCTAGCGGTGCTGGCAAGAAACTTTAACTTGATGACCCAGACTTTATCCAGCAATGATTATATTCATCGGGATTTTGTCAGTAACGTTTCGCATGAGTTTAAAACACCAATTGCGTCTATCAAAGGCTTTGGAAAACTGTTAAAGGATCCTGACCTATCAGAAATAAAACGACAGGAATATGTCGATATTATTGTTGAAGAAAGTGAGCGATTGGGGTAACTTTCGGCTAATGTTTTAAAACTTTCAGAGTTGGAAAATGGGGTGGCCGGCTTAAAAAAAGAGCCCTTTTCTCTGGATGAGGCGATTCGCCGGGTGGTTCTCCTCTTGCAGGAGCAGTGGGAAAAAAAGGAGCTGGAACTGGAAGTCGATTTATCCGAGATGATGATGGTTGGCGATCAAGCCTTGATTGATCAGGTCGTGATCAATCTGGTGACCAATGCGATCAACTATACCCACCAAGGAGGTCGGATTGGCCTAAAGCTGACTGAAAGCAGGAGTGAGATTAAACTGGAAATTTGGGACAGCGGAATGGGGATTGATGCATCGGATCTGACCAGGATTTTTGATCGTTTTTATAAGGCTGA
>JASUSX010000076.1 GCA_030445875.1 Clostridia bacterium | reverse complement strand
TAAGAGGTTTTTAGCTTTGCCTTCCTCCACCTTGGCCAGGGAGCCGATATATACATTCTTAAAAAGGAAATCCCGCAAAGCATCTGTAGCCTGCTGCACAGCCGGGCTCATGGCGATGCAGCCCTGCTCCCAACTGTAGCGGATAATATCGGTAACCATGGTGTCGATGCGCTGGCGGTGGCTATGGCCCAGGACCTTGAGACAGGCTTCCGGCAGTTGCCCCTGGGTGATAATCCCGGCCCGCAGGGCGTCGTCGATGTCGTGGTTGATGTAGG
This sequence comes from Clostridia bacterium, assembly GCA_030445875.1. Lineage (GTDB taxonomy): Bacteria > Bacillota > DSM-521 > Neomoorellales > Neomoorellaceae > Neomoorella. The sequence goes on along the minus strand of JASUSX010000076.1, from coordinate 8,454 downwards.
CGACCCGGTCGGCGTAGCAGATAATCTGGCCTTCCAGGGTGCTGGGCTTAACCGGCCCGGTGTGGTGGGCAATGCCGTCCCGTACCTCCCAGGTAAGGTTGAGGCCGCGGCCGCCTTCCAGGACTTCTACCACCCGCAGGCTCTGCTGGTTGTGTTTGAAGCCCCCGGGCACTACCTCGTTCAAGGCTTCCTCCCCGGAGTGGCCAAAGGGGGTGTGCCCCAGGTCGTGGCCAAGGGCAATGGCCTCGGCAAGGTCTTCATTAAGGCGCAGGGCGCGGGCGATAGTGCGGCTGACCTGGGCAACCTCCAGGGTGTGGGTCAGGCGGGTGCGGTAATGATCCCCCTCGGGGGCGATAAAGACCTGGGTTTTATGCTTCAGGCGCCGGAAGGCTTTACAGTGGATAATCCGGTCGCGGTCGCGCTGGTACTCGGTGCGGATGGGGCAGGGCTCCTCCGGTATCTCCCGACCCCGGGTACGGCTGCTAAGGCTCGCCCGGGGGCTTAAGATGGCTACTTCCCGTTGCTCAGCTTCGACCCGCAGGAGCATAGCCTCATCCCACCCGGGCGCGGTGCTGGCGCAGGGTCATGGTAGCCGCCGCCACCTCAGCCAGGCGCTGGCCGGTTATTCGCACCCTCTGGATGGCAAACTCGTCGCCCGCGGCCGGGGCCTGGCCGCAACTGCCCTGGTGCCCGCAGTCAGCCGCCAGGAAACCATCGCCGACGATCATCATGCCCTGGATGAGCATCATATCGAAGAGGGCCTTGAGGGTGGTTTCCTGGCCGCCGAAACGGCTGTTGCCAACGGTGACCCCGGCACCGATGACGTTGAGCAGCGCTTTCTCTTTGCGTAAGAGGCGGCTTTTATCCCAGAGGGCCTTGAGCTGGGCTGAAACGCTGCCAAAGTAGACCGGGCTGCCCAGGAGGACCCCATCCGCGCGCCGCAGGAGGTCGTAGGCCTCTTCCAGGCGCGTGTGGCGGAAACAGGCACCCTGGCAGGGGTTGCTGCACTGGGTGCAGAAGGGCTGCTTCTGGTCTGCCAGGGCCTCGGCAACATGGATCAGGGCCGTTTCCGCCCCGGCCGCCGCTGCGGCAGCCAGCCCTTCCCGCACCAGGAAGGCGGTGTTGCCCTCCTTCTTCGGGCTGCCGTTAAGGCCAACAATAAGCATGACTAATTCCCCTTCACTCGATTAAAATTGGCGGGCCTGGTGTTAAGGCCCTGGCAGGTATGCTCTGCCAGCAATACTTTTTTTCGCCATCAGAGCCCTGTTTCCTGCTAAATTCGTCAATATTGTCTCGCCAGGTAAATAAGGGGATATCTGTTCCTGGCCGTATCCAGTCCTGGCCGCGATGAAAAATATAGTAAAGGCGGCGCGCTAGCGCCGCCCGTAACCGGCTACAGGGGTTCAAAGTTTTCTTTGCCCAGGCCGCAGTTAGGGCAGACCCAGTCCCCGGGTAGGTCGGCAAAGGCCGTCCCCGGGGCAACGCCGTTTTCGGGGTCCCCTTCTGCCGGGTCATAAACGTAGCCGCAGGCTGTGCAGGACCATTTGCCCATCCCCAGCCCTCCTTTCCACTCTTGTTCACGCCCGGCAAGGGCTCCGTATCATTAAGTACCCGGGCGGTAGGCATATATTAACTATGTATATTCGCTATAAAGATGGAAATTCCTGCTGGCCCAGGTGGTAAATTGCTGCCCGGGCCAGCTCATCGCAGCGGTTATTTTCGGCATTGTCACTGTGGCCCTTGACCTTGAGCCATTCCACCTGGTGCCGGGAGGCAGCCTGGAGCAGCTCCCGCCAGAGGTCCTGGTTTTCCACTGGTTCCTTTTTCACCGTTTGCCAGCCGTTCCGCTGCCAGCGTTCCAGCCAGCCCTGGCGGAAGGCGTTGATGAGGTAGGCGCTGTCGCTATAAAGCCGGACGCGGCAGGGTTGCTTTAAGGCTTTGAGGGCTTCTATGGCCGCTGTGATCTCCATGCGCTGGTTGGTGGTGCGGGCCGCGGCGCCGGATAGCTCTTTGCGCTGGTCGCCGTAGATCAGGACTGCGCCCCAGCCCCCGGGGCCCGGGTTGCCGGAGCAGGCACCGTCGGTGTAGATGGTTACTTCTTTCATCCTCTATTCGAGCCGGACGGCGGTGCCGGCGGCGGTGACCATGAGCATACCCTCCCGGATGACCTCGTAATCCAGGTCGACGCCGACGACGGCATCCCCGCCCAGGTGCCGGGCTTTGTCGGCCATCTCCCGCAGGGCTATCTCCCGCGCTTCAGCGAGCTTGCTTTCATAGGCGCCGGAGCGGCCGCCGACGATATCGGTGATGCTGGCGAAAAGGTCGCGGACGATGTTGGCGCCCATAATGGCCTCGCCGGCTACGACTCCCAGGTATTCTTTAATCCGCCGCCCTTCGATGGTGTTGGTCGTGGTGGTGATCATTGCTTTGCGCCTCCAAGAATATACTTCTGCCATATTTGGTTATCTATGGAACCGGGCTACTTCTGGGGTGAAGCAGGTTCCCTGGCCCGGCTCAAGGGGCAGGTACGGTCTCTCTTATTTTACCATGGTTAGCGACCTTTGTAAGTAGATTATTTGACATTACGCTTCACGGGGCTTTAGAATGGAGGCGGTGAGGCAACAATGGATAAAATTCTCGTCAGCGCCTGCCTGGCAGGCCAGAAATGCAAATACAACGACGGCCACAACCTGGTGCCGGCCATCGCTGAACTGGTACGCCAGGGTCGGGCTGTACCAGTGTGCCCGGAAACCTTGGGAGGCTTACCCACCCCCCGGCCGCCGGCGGAGATCCGGGGCGGCGACGGCCGGGATGTCCTGGCCGGCCGGGCGCGGGTGGTGGACCGGGAGGGCCGCGACGTGACGGCTGCTTTCTTGCGGGGGGCGCAGGCCACCCTGGCCAAGGCGCAGGAAATAGGGGCAGGCCTGGTAGTATTAAAGGAAAAAAGCCCTTCCTGCGGCAGCGGGCTGATCTACGACGGTACCTTCAGCGGCACCACCCGCCCCGGACCGGGCGTTACAGTGGCTTTGTTGCGCGAGCAGGGGTTCAAAGTGATAGGCGAGGGGGATTTTACCAGCTCCTGATGGCAAGATGCTCAAAAGGATAATGTTGCGTGTTTCTGGTAACCAGAACCAGTCGCCGTGAGATAGCAATGGCAGCATTGGTTACATCAGCAATGGACAAAGAGTAGCCCCTGCTTAGCCATTGTCGTCGCAGTTGTCCAGCGAAAAGAGCTTCATTAAAAGTTGGCACCGAATAATAATATAACTGGCGGAGCATTTTTTGAACTTGCTCCTGCTTATCTTGCTGGATACCTGTTATAAATTCTATTACAGTAATGTTGGAAATAAATAGATCCTGGGCATTAATTGCTATCAGTAGCTCGCTTGCGCGCTGGCGCCACTTATTGCCTTTACCACGATTTAAATCAATTAAAAAATCGGTATCAAGTAAAAAACCGCCGCTTTCTTTTTCGGTATCCATTTATTCTGTCCTCGCATCTGATACTCTCATGTAATTTATAAAAGCCAGCGTATCATCTTCACCGGGCTTTTTATCGGCTACCAGATCATCCTGGAACAGGCCTTCGGATTTCTGGATATAGGCCAAACGCTTTTGTCGCATCAGTTCTTTTTCAATAGCCGTAGCAATAAAACGGGAGCGGTTACCTTTCCCAACCATCGTATCGATTTCATGAATAACCTTTATGGGCAATCTTACAGCTGTCATTCTGGAAGCTCTGCCAACAACACCGGCCATTTTATATATCACCCCTTCTTTGTATTACTTATAGTATAACAATAGCCGGGCCAGTAAGCAACCCGGTGTTTTTTCCCCTACGGGCGGGAAATACTATCTGTAGCTAACGCCGGAAAGGAGAAATGCCTGTGGGAAGGGCCGAACGCCTGACCTTATTGCAGCAGGTCGAAGAGGAACGCCGTTCTGCCGTTATCTGCTATTTTACCGGCGACCGGGAGAACCTGGGCACCCGGGTGGCCCCGGATGTCATCCGGGTCTTCTACCGCCACCTCCTGGCCCTGGGGCCGCGGCCCCGCATTGATCTCTTCCTCTATACCCGGGGTGGCGATGTCCTGACCCCCTGGCGCCTGGTCAACCTCTTAAGGGAGTTTACCCCGTACTTAAGCGTTCTGGTGCCTTTTCGCGCCGCCAGCGCTGGTACCCTCCTTTGCCTGGGAGCCAACGAAGTCGTCATGGGCCGCCTGGGCGAACTGGGGCCTATAGACCCCAGCGTGGCCAATGCCTTTAACCCGGAGGACCCGGCCAACCCGGTCGCTCGCCTGCCCGTCAGCGTTGAGGATGTCACCGCTTACCTGGCTATGGCCCGCGAGATCGCCGGCCTGGAGAGCGAGGGCAGCCTGGCCGCCATCTTCGGCCGGCTGGTTGATAGGGTCCACCCCCTGGCCCTGGGCAACGTCCACCGGAACTATGCCCTCATCCGCTCCCTGGCCCGTAAACTCCTGCAACTCCATATGCCGGCCGGGGAGCAGGGCCGGGTGGAGGACATTATTAAAAACCTGACGGAAAGGCTCTACGCCCACAACCATATGATCTCCCGGCGGGAGGCGCGCCAGGATATTAAGCTCCAGGTCACGCAGCCCTCGGACCGCCTGGAAGACCTCATGTGGCGGCTCTACCTGGACTACGAAGCCGATCTCAAGCTCCTGGAGCCTTTTAACCCGGCCGCCCTGTTAAAGCCCCAGGAATATTCCCTGGAGTTTGAGGCCACCGGCGGTATTGTTGAAAGCGTGCCCTGCCTGGACGCCTTTATCTTTAATGGCACTATTACCAGGGAAAGCCAGCCCCGGGAAGGCGCCCCCCCGGTCAATGTCACCTTTATCCGCCAGGGCTGGCGCCAGCTGGTTTAACCTGAGCGCAGCTCAACCAGCCAACTTATTTTTACCAGCAGTATATTTGGGGAAGAAGCTTATAGACAACCTGGCCTGGGTTGATACTAAATTTAACTAAATCCCGAAAGGGGGCCAAGAAAAATTCAAGACTACACTTTTAGTTTGGCCGAGCCCTACCGCGCCCGCCCGAACCTCCGGGTTATCCCGGCCCGCAACCCCTACCGGGCCCTGAGCGGCTCTTCCGCTTATCCGGCGGCCTTTGGAGCCCCGGTAGGCGGGAGTAGCCTGGTCATCCGGGACGACGAAGAAAACAGCAGCAGCTGGCCACCTTAAGCCGTCCAGTAAACAAACAAAAGCCGCCTTTTCCCGTCTTTCCTAAGGGAATCAAAGGCGGCTGTGTTTTTGGTTTATTGCAAAGGATTGCGCCCCGGTACTCCGGCCTGGTTGCCCTCCGGGTTACCTGGCCCCTGCCGGGGCGCCGGGGTTTGCACCTTGATGGCTACCTGCCGTCCGCGGGCTGTCTTGGGAAAACTTACCGTGAGCAGGCCCTGGTTACAAGTGGCCATTGCCCTGTCTGCGTCTATTTCCGGCGGCAGGGGTAATAAGCGGTGGAATTTCCCGGCTGGCCACTCCTGGTAACGGTAAACGTACTGGTGGCCGTCAGGTAGCTGGGAAGTAGCACCCTCGATCTCCAGGACCTGCTGGTTGACCTCCACCCGGACCTCTTCCGGCCGCGCGCCAGGTATGGCGAATATGTAAATCAGGTCATTATTGCTTTCCAGAATATCAACCGGTGGTACCAGGGTATCTGCCGGGCCGGGCATCCACGCCGGCGGCGGCATACCCGGCAGCGACCAGTTGACCTGTGGTTGCAGCATCTTTTTCACCTCAAGGTATTATTGTGATGGAAGCAAGCCTGCCTTGTTTAAGTTTTACTAGCCGGTAACGTTGACCTTTACCCGCCGCCGGGCCGTCAGGTCCGATTTAGGCAGGCGGGCTTCCAGGATGCCGTTGCTGTAAGTGGCGTCAACATGTTCCGCCCGTACCGAGCAGGGTAAAGCGATGGTCCGGTGCAGGCTGGTAGTCATGCCGCCGGATAGGGCCAGGGCGGAAATGCTCAGGGAATCGTCGGTTACAGTAAGCTGCAGGTTATTGGGGTTGATATTAGGCAGCTCTGCCGTGACCACCACATCGCTATTGGTTTCCGCCAGCTCGACGCGGGGCTGGATCATCCCGGTGGTAGGAGCGATGGAGCTAGATATGCCGCTGCTCCCCAGCATACCGGGGAAGCCGGTGGTCATGGGCTGGGCCATTCCCATGGATAGGGGGCTGATACCACCCATGAAGCCGGGAAAACCCGTACCCATGGGGTAAGCCATGCCCGTTGCCAGGGGGCTTATCCCGCCCATGAACCCGCCGAACTGGCCGGAGGCCAGGGGCTGCCCTATGCCGAAGAACTGGCCGGCCTGGATATCCGTGTGCCAGCCCAGGGCTGGATTGTAGCTCAGGCTCATAGCCGGAAAGCCGATGCCGATGCCGGCCCCGGCTCGCCACCCCGAAGCCGTGGGCATAAAGCTGTAGTTGATTACCGCGCTGCCGGGGAAATCGGCCGGGCCGGCAAAACCGCTGCTCAGGCCGCCCTGCATCCCCAAGCCGGGATTGATATTGTTGATGTACATGTTATTCCTCCCGTCAAGGCCTGCTTCCATCCGGTGAGTATTATGGCCTTCCCGGCCGGGGAATATGTAAGCCCCTGAATTGGATGTTCTTTACCATAGCCGCTACCAGGGTCTCCTGGTAAACGGCCAGGCCCCGGTCCAGGATGGCCGGTACCAGTCCCTGATCCCAGGGGATCTCCATACCGGCGAGCTGGCGGCGCTGCCTGGCCATCAGGGGCAACCCCCGGGGTGCCAGGCGGTAGGTCGCAGTATCAAAAAACCAGGGGTTAAAAGCGTCCCCGTAACGGCGCTGGCAGGCCAGGCCAATGGCCAGGCCCTCCGGGTCGAAATCGCCGCTATAGTAAAGCTGGCAACCGGCGGCTACCAGCTGGTCCAGGAGGGTCCAGGCAGCCACGCTGGGCTGCCCCGCCGGGCAAACCAGGGCCGGCGCCCGGTCCGGGCCACCAGCCGCCAGTAAGACGCTGAAAACCGCCGGGTTTTCCATGACAAAGACAGGGCCGGGTTCCCAGGCCACCGGCCGGTTTAAATAACGCAAGGGTAAAATCAGGGGGTTTTTGCCGGCCGCCGCCAGGAGGGGGGCCAGGGGGTCCCCGGCGTTGACCCTTAAGCCCGCCGCCAGGACGTTGGAAGAGAGGTCGTCATCCTGGAGGCCCACCTGCCGTAAGAGCTCGCGCCGCTGCTCGGCGCTGCCGTCAATATCCTGTATCCCCAGGAAAAACAGGAGGGCGGTCCAGAAAAGCCGGCCCAGGGGCCGGTCCTGGTCCAGGGCATGGGGATCACCCGTCAGCCGGGCGGCAAAGACGGGAATGGGTTGGTTAGGTAGACCCCGGGATATTTCCTCCAGGGCCTGGCAACAGGTAGACAGCAGGGTCAGAGTCTCCTCCGGGTCCTCCTGGTAAAGGCCGATCAAGGTGCGGTAACCGGCAGTCTGGCTGTTCAATAGTCTATCCAGCCACCTGCGGCTGACTTCCTTCCCGGCCAGGGCCATGGCCCGGGCACAAAAATCTCCCCACGCCCGCTCCCGGGCAGCAGTCATCTCCGGTCGGGTGTTGATACTTTCACCGTAATAGGCTGCCAGGCAGGTCGGCAGGTCAACCTGCCAGCGGCTGGCCAGGAGAATCTCCTCTATCGTGGCCAGGCTTACCTGGAGGCGGTCATGGCCGGCCAGGTCCCGGCCCAGAAAGCCACCCACGGTTTCCTGTTCTACGGGAGTCAGACCGGTCAGCTGGATGCGGCCCCCCACCCGGCCCAGGGAGATATACCTGGCCCGCACCGCGTCCCAGAAGCGTTTGAAGCCCGGTTGCTGCAGGTAGGCCAGAAATTCGCTGGCAACCTGGTGGACTCCCCCCTGATTATCACTTGCGGCCTGATTAATCACGGTAGAACCACAGTCTCCCCGTTGGCGTCGCTATCTTCCCCGGCGGCCACCTCGGCGAGGGCCTCCTGGAGGTCAGTACCGGCGTCTTCCCCGCTCCCCTTTTCGACCAGGTGGCGCTGGCAACCGTCCCAGCGGTAGTGAAAGATGGTGACGCAGGTGGCACCCCGGGGCCGGTAGAGTTCGTAGATGGCCAGGCCGGGCACGCTGGCATAGCACCCCCAGAGGACCTGGCTGGTCATCATATAGTTAAAGCCCATTTCCGTCAGGAGCCCGAACATATCCTGCAGGTTTTCCTCATCTACGCCGGCAAAGGCTTCGTCCAGGGAGATCAGCCGCGGGGCGTCGGCCCGGGCATCGCTGTAGCGGGAATAGGTGGCGGCAAAGAGGGGGATGTACATGGCCATGGCCTTCTCACCGCCGCTCAAGACGTTGAAACGGCTGTCCGTCAACTCCCGCCGCGGCTGGTCGCCCTTTTCGTAATACAGGGTAAACCGGAACCACTCCCGGTAATCCAGGACCTGCTTGATCC
>JASUSX010000075.1 GCA_030445875.1 Clostridia bacterium | reverse complement strand
CCCCGGCAAATTGAACATCGGCGGTACCGATGCGGCCGGTTATGATGAGGTTTTAGTAAATTTGTGGGCCAGCAAGGCGGGAATTCAGGTTAAATATGTTCCCTTTGCCGCGGCTTCAGAAGCTAATGCAGCCATTCTAGGCGGCCATATCGACGTCCTGCACGAAGAAGCCGGGCCGATGAAAGCCCTGATTGATGGTAAAAAGGTAAAACCCCTGGTGATTTTCATGGAAAAGAGAACGGATATGTTCCCGGATGTCCCAACAGCCAAAGAGCTAGGCTGGGATATCACCATCGGCCGGTGGCGGGGCTTTGCTGCCAAAAAGGGGACACCGGAAGACCGGATTAAAATTTTATATGAAGCCTTTGCTAAATCCATGGAGGCACCTGTCTATAAAACGATGGAAAAAGAAAACCTGCTCAACCTGCGGCCAGGCTTAATGGGACCGGAGGAGTTCCAGAAGTTTATCGACAGCGAACTCCAGGTTTACGGGGACGTCCTGAAAAAGCTCGGGCATATAAAATAGCCCTCTAGCTATAAGCCGGTGCAATTATGAAGGGGATGATCCGATGCTCTCCGGCGATCTTGTAATGAGCCTGGGAATATTGGCCATTGCCCTAGCTCTATATCTTGCCACTCTTACTTTTCCCGACTTTCCTCAGTATCGTGCGGTAGACAGTGACTTCTGGCCGAAGATCGTCCTGGCAGTATTGATCTTTTTGGCGATCATGCTAGTGATTGAGTCGATACGCAAGCAGCGTCAACTGCAGGCTGCAAGCCAGAGCGAGGAAAAGCAACCGGAACACGCTGGCCTAGTGCGGATGTTGACTGCCGCAGCCTTGCTCCTGGCTTACATCTTCATCGGGCTGCAGTATGTGGGCTTTGTCCTCTCTACCCTGCTTTTCACCGTCGCCTTCATGGCTTTGCTGGGCAACCGGCGGCCGCTACCACTGGTGTTGACACCCCTGTTAATAACGGGGCTCAGCGTGGCGGTCTTCTCCCGTATGCTGCTGGTGCCCCTGCCCCGTGGGGTGGGGATCTTTTACCTTTTAAGCCTCTGGTTTTATTAACAGATGGGTGGTGAGCACTAAATGTTTGAGGGTTACCAGTTAGCTTTTAACTTCCTTGTCACCCACCCCGGGGCCATCCTTTCCACCTTAATCGGCTTAATCCTGGGCCTGTTGATTGGGGCTTTGCCGGGCTTAACCGGCCCGGCCGGGGTGGCGATGCTTATCCCGCTGACGTTTTCCATGGATCCCATCATAGGTATTGTCATGCTGGTGGCGCTGTACTGCGGTTCTACCTTTGGGGGGGCCATTACCGCTGTGCTCTTTAATATCCCCGGGGATCCCCAGAATGCCTGCACGACACTGGATGGTTATCCCATGGCCAGGCAGGGCCAGGCGGGCAAAGCCCTGGGTGCAGCCCTGGGGGGCGGGGCCATGGCCGGGGCCTTCGGTGTAATAGTCCTGGCCCTGCTGGCCCCACCCCTGGCCAACGTCGGCCTGGCCTTTGGCCCGGCGGAGTACTTCGCCCTGGCGATGATGGGGATCAGCGTCATTTCAGCCCTGGAGACTGCTTCTGTCTGGAAGGGCCTGGTGTCCGGGCTATTGGGTATCGTGATCGCCACTGTAGGAATCGATCCATTGACCGGCTACGGGCGCTTTACTTTCGGTCTCCGTCCTCTGATGCAGGGCATCGACTTTATGGTCGTGGTCATAGGTACCTTCGCGATAACCGAGGTGCTGATGAGTTGCCAGGAAGAGGAACCGCAAATGGAAAGCGCTGGCGATATCAAAGTCGCAATAGAATTTATGCGACTGAAAGAATGGCTGGCGATTAAATGGACCCTGATCCGATCCTCTATTCTGGGGTTATTCATCGGCATCCTCCCCGGGGTGGGTGCAACCACCGCCTCCTTTGTCTCTTACAGTGAGGCGGTACGCTGGTCCAAGCACCCGGAGAAGTTCGGCACCGGCATCGTGGAGGGCGTGGTGGCTTCCGAGGCGGGCGCCAACGGCGCTGTCGGCGGGGCAATGGTACCGCTCCTGGCCCTGGGGATCCCGGGTAGCGCTACCGCCGCCATTCTGATCGGTGCCCTAACCCTGCACGGTGTTCGTCCCGGCCCCCTGATGATGGTCGAGCAAAAGGAGATGGTCTATACCATCTTTGTCACCATGTTTATCGCCTACCTGGCGATGATCCTATTCGGCGTCTGGACTTTACGCGTTTTTGTTAAGATATTGAACATCGATTACTCTATTCTGGCCCCGATTATCCTGATCCTGTGCGTAATTGGCGTCTTTACCCTGCGGAATTCCGTCTTCGATGTGATGCTGTCCTTCGGTTTTGGTATCGTCGGCTATTTCATGCGGACGTATCATTACCCCATTGCCCCAATGATTATTGGGCTGGTCTTAGGGCCCCTGGCCGAGGTCAATTTCCGCCGGGCCTTCATAGTCAGCAATTTCAACCTGGCGGGTGTGATTTTCCGCCCCATCACCGCGGTGTTACTCCTTATTTCCCTGGCTTCTGTAATCTACGCTTTCTGGAAACAATACCTCAAATATAAAAAGGCTGCCGGCGAAGCTACGCTAAAACTCTAAAGGCAGCGCGAATCGCAAACCAACATCCAGGCGGTCTCCACCTGGCCTTAAAGGAAGTCAACCTAACTGCAGGGAGCGATTGATATGACCGGGCGTGAACGCGTCTTAAGGGCCGTCAACCACGTAGAGCCTGACCGGGTGCCCATCGACTTCGGCGGCAGCTTTGTCACCAGTATCCACCAGTTCGGCTACGAAAACCTGAAGCGCTACCTGGGCTTCACGGCGCCGACAACCATTATCCGCAACCGCGCCCTGGTGGCGCAGGTAGATACAGCCATAATGGACCGTTTCCACGTCGACACCCGCCTGGCGCGGCCCCGCAACCCCGACGGCTGGCAGAACTGCGTCCTGGAAGACGGCTCCCAGGAGGACGAATGGGGAGTCCGCTGGTACCGCCCGCCCGAAGCCGACGCTTACTACATCAAGGAGGCGCCCTTTGCGGCCGGGATTACTGATGCGGCGATAGCCGGGCACAGGTGGCCCGAACCCCACGACCCGGGCCGGGTGCGCGGCCTGGCGGAGGAAATAGCGGGCCTACGGGAGAGCGGCAAGGCCGTCATCCTCAACCTGGCCTATGAATTCGTTACCCAGAGCCGCTTCATGCGCGGTTTTGAAAACTGGATGATGGACCTGGTCTTAAATCCCGGCTCTGTGGCCGGGTTAATGGACCGCATCCTGGAGATCTACCTGGCCATGGCCGCCGATGTCCTGGCGGTGTGCGGCGACCAAATCGACGTCATCTATATTGCCGACGACCTGGCCATGCAGACGGGGCCCCTCTTTTCCCCGGAGATCTACCGCCGCCTGATCAAACCCCGCCAGCAGCGCCTGGTGCGGTTTTTGAAGGAGCGTAGCACCGCTAAAATCCTGTACCACTCCTGCGGCGCGGTGCAGCAGTTATTGCCAGACCTGATCGAGGTGGGCATTGATATTCTCAACCCGGTCCAGGTCTCGGCCGCCGGGATGGACACGGCTGAGCTTAAAAAGAGGTTCGGCCGCGACCTCACCTTCTGGGGGGGAATCGATACCCAGCGAGTGTTGCCCTTTGGTACACCGCAGGAGGTACGGGAGGAAGTAAAAAGGCGAATCGACGACCTGGCGCCGGGCGGGGGCTTTGTTCTGGCAGCGGTGCACAATATCCGGCCCGAGGTGCCGCCGGAGAACATCATCGCCATGCTGGAGGCAGCCCTGGAGTATGGTGCTTATTAAATCCCCAAAAGGAAGGGAGAGAAAATTTTAGCCTGGATAGTGCCGTGTAAATGCATTACCAACGCAAGGAGGGAAATGGTTTGCCGGAGATAATGGTTAACCCATCCAGATGCCTGGCCTGCGGCTTTTGTGAGATAGCCTGTGCCGTCAACCGCGATTCGTTAAGTAAGACCGTTGCCGGCGCCGCAGCCGAGGAAGTGCGACCCCAAGCCCGGGTGAAGGTGAGTGTTCAGGACTGCCCGGAGATCTATCTGCCGGTGCAATGCCGGCATTGCGCAGGTGCCCCCTGTTTGGAGGCCTGCCCGGCGGCTGCTTTATACAGGGATGCCAGCGGCGCCGTGTTTCTTGATGAAACAAAATGCGTCGGGTGCTGGATGTGTGTGGCGGTCTGTCCCTTCGGGGCGGTGAAACCGTCCCGAGCAGCAAATGTGGCCTTTAAGTGTGATCGTTGTGTCGGTTGTCCCTACCCGTACTGTGTCAATGCCTGCCCCACAGGCGCTCTCCTATATGGTGAGCCGGAAGACTGGTCTGATGATAAAACCAGGAAGAAGACTGAATTCATCCTGGATAATCAAGACGGCCATATTTGCGAGATCTTGCGGCTAGGATTAACCGATTAAACCTCGCACATTTCATTTCGTAGGAGGATTGAAGACATGGAAAAGCTGCGTAAAAAAACCAGTGACGCTGATCTGGAACAATTACTCGTCGTTGCAGCCAGACAGGGTGTTCCCTTGAGCTGGGATCGCTACGAAGGCATGGTGCCCCTCTGTGGTTTTGGCCGCTTGTCCCTGTGTTGCTCCCTGTGCAGTCAGGGCCCCTGCCGCGTAAATCCCTTCGAGGCCGAGGACCGGGAGACGGTATGCGGCCGGTCACGGGCGGAGTTGGTGGCAGCCAATTTCCTGCGGTTGATTGCCGATGGGGTAACCAGCATTATCAATTATGCTGGCAATAATACGGAATTACCGCCGGCGGTAGAAGCAAGGGTGGTTAATAAAGACCTGCTACCGGGAGCAACCATCAACGAACTCCTGCAAGCCGCCCGGATGTATATCGAGGGAGTAGATAGCGTCGAAGCCTATTCGCGGGCAGCGGCCCGCCTGGCGCTGGCTGGATATTGCACCCTGGCCAACCAGGACGAAAAGGTGGCCGTCAATGAGGTTGAAGCCGGTATCGGGGCACTTAAGGAAGATCAGGCCAACCTGCTCATCATCGGGGCCATTCCGGCGGCCGCCATGGACAGTATTAAAGCCGCAGCCACAGGGGTAAACCTGGTGGGGATGTGCGGTGCCGAGCATGGGATAGCCATCGCCGGCAACTATGGCTCCCAGGAAGCAGTGCTCTTCAGCGGCCTGGTCGACGCCATCCTGGTGGGCAGGGCCTGTGTCACCCCCGGATTCTTAAACACTGCAAAAAAATTAGGCCTGTCCGTCTTCTCCATCCAGCAGGATGCCATTAATGCAGCCGTTAATGCAGCCAGGGAGCATTACAGCCAGGGACGCCAGAACCTGGTAACAACCACCGCCTGGCAAACCGAGCAAGCGACGGTGGGTTATACCCCGGCTATTTTCCAGCAAATAAAGCCAGCCAAGATCGAAGCCATTAACAGCAAATACCCGATCAAGGGCTGCGTGATTTTGAGTGGCTGCAATAACGTCAAGACTACCCAGAATGAGAGCATAGTTGAGCAGGCTAAAGAACTGGTACGGAACGATGTCCTGGTGCTGGCTACGGGTTGCGCTGCTGCGGCCCTGGCTAAGGCCGGCTTAATGGACGGAGATCAAGCCAATCGCTTTGCCGGTCAAGGGTTGGTAGATTACCTCGGCGCCCTCGCTGCGGCGGCGGGTGTCGGGCGTATGCCGGCCGCATTACACTGCGGTACCTGCTGGCAACTGCCAGCGGCCGTCGATATAGCCGCCGCCCTCGGCCTGCCTACCTTTGCCAGCTTCCCCGAGGTTTCCCTGCCAGCAGCCTGGAGTTCAGCACTGGCCCTGGCAGCCCTGGGGATACCTACCTACGTCGGCCCGGTACTGCCGATAGAAGGTACGCCAGCGGCAGTGGCTGCCCTGGCTGAGGTAGTGGCCAATAACCTGCGCGCCCCGATCACCGATGCCCTTACCCCGGCGATTGCCGCCCAAAAAGTCACCGCAGCTCTTCTGGGGGAAAAATAATACCGAATCCCGTGCAAGGGAGGCGTAATAATGTTAATTGATGCCCATAAATGTATAGGTTGTGCCAAGTGCATCCCCTACTGCCCCCTGCAGGCACACTATTTTACGCGCAATGACGAAGGCCGCCTGGTGGCGGCCATAGACCAGGAGAAATGCGCCGAATGTGGTGTGTGCCTGCGCATGGCCGGCTGTTACTATAATGCCATCTACCAAGTACCCCTGGAGTATCCCCGCGATATCAGGGCTGTTCTATCAGACCCGACGATCGAGTTTAAGGGCTCCAATGTTCCCGGACGGGGTACCGCCGAGATCAAAACCAATGAGATTACCGGCCGGGTTAGATGGGGCAGGGCCGGACTGGCCCTGGAAATGGGGCGTCCGGGCATTGGTGTCAAGTGGTCCGAAATTGAGAAAATGACCACAGCCCTGGCGCAGCAGGGGGTAGAATTCTGCCAGGAGAACCCGGTCACCTTCTTTATGAAAGACCAGAAAACCGGCGAATTACTGGATGAACTCAAAGAGGTAAGATCCATCTCCGCGATTATCGAATTTGACTGCAACATCCAGGACCTGCCGGTCATCCTGCGGACGGTTAAGGAAGCAGCCAGCGAACTGGATACAGTCTTCAGTTTCCCCATCGGCGTTAAACTCCTGCCAGGGGGTAGAGTGCCGGAAGACTTTATCAAAATCGTAGCCGACGCCGGTTTTACCCTGTCCATCAATTCCAAGAACAATATGGGATTTGGCAGGCCGCGGTTTCGTGAGGAGGGAGAGCAATGACCCACAGTTTACACCGGCAAGGGACAAGGGAAAGCCTGGAGCGGGATTTCGTCGTACTTTCCTGTTCGGCTAAGGGTTACAATAACACCTGGTACGGGGAGAAAGGCAGAGAGTTCCTGGCGATCCTCCTGCGTAATAACCCGGTCAACTGGGGAGATATGAAGACGGGTAACTTTTTATACGTTGATCCCCAGGAGGTCCTGGCCAAGGTTTCCAACAACACCATTCTGGAGGCTTGTTTTGATTCCAAAGAAAACGTTCTTAACGCCATCAAGGAATTGAAACAGGCGGATTTGGGTATTTCGGTAGTTATCTCCGGTGTCCACGAAGTAGTGGATGAGATTGCCCGGGAAGCTGGCCTGCCGGGCGTGCATACCCGGGAGTGGTCGCTGGGCGTTCATGGCAACACCGACCGGCTCCCTGATCCCAAAGTGATGGAGTTTACGACCATGTGCGGCCACGGCATGGTCGGGCGCGACCTGGTGTTACAGTTAATCGGTAATATTAAAAAAGGAAGATGTACGGCCCGCGAGGCATCAATTGAAATGGGCAAATGCTGTTCCTGTGGCAATTTCAACGTTACCCGTTCCCAGGAACTTATTAAGAAAAACATCCCTCTCTGGGTACTTCATGACGAGGCTTAAAGGGAAAGGGGGTTTTAGAGTAGATGCGCAATGTAATTATTGGTGGCGGACCGGCTGGCTATAACGCTGCCAAAGCGTTACGGGCAGCAGGTGAAGAAGTGACTCTGATCAGCCAGGAGAATGTACCCTATTACTCACGCGTTTTGATAACCCATTTTCTGGGCGACCTGAAACCGCGGGAAAACGTCTTCTTAGCGGGCCAGGACTGCTACCAGGCGCTGGGAGTAACGGCTAAAATGGGCAGGCAGGCAGTGGCAGTGGATGCTGCCAGCCGGAAGGTCGCCCTGGATAATGGGGAGGTATTGCTTTATGACAACCTGCTGGTAGCGTCAGGTAGCAAACCCTACATCCCGCCTATCCAGGGAACCAGCCTGCCGGGTGTTTTTTCCCTTTATACCTTAAACGACGCTGAGAATATCAAGCAATGGATCCATCCCGGTGAAGCGGTGGTCATTATCGGCGGCGGGCTGGTATCACTGAAGGGACTCGAAGCCCTGCTGGAGATGGACGTAAAGATAAGCCTGGTAGAAATAATGGATCATATTCTACCGCAGATGCTGGATGCCAGGGCGGCAAATATCCTGGAGGATGCCCTGCAGCAGGCGGGCGTGGATCTTTACCTGGCCAATAGTGTTCGTTCAATCGAAGGTGACGGGCGGGTGGAAAGGGTTTGCTTAAAAGATGGCCGCATCCTACCCTGCCAGATGGTCATTATTGGTACGGGTGTAAAACCGGCGCTGGACTTCTTGGAGGGCACAGGGGTAAAGATTGACCGCGGTGTAGTGGTCGACAAGTACCTCCAGAGCAGTGTTCCTGGTATTTATGCTGCCGGCGATGCTGCGGCGGCCTACGATGTGATCTACGGTGATAACCGGGTCAATGCCCTGTGGCCGGTAGCAGTTACCCAGGGCCGGCTGGCCGGAATTAATATGGCCGGCGGCCGGAAACCATACAGCGGCAGCACCGGTTTTAATACCCTGGAGCTCCTCGGTTTACGTTTTGTATCCTTCGGTTTTATCAATGCGCCGGAAGGATACCAGGAGGCGGCCTCTTTCCCGCCCGGCGGACAGTATTACCGCAAGTTAATCTATAAAGGCAATGTAATCAAGGGCGGCGTCCTGGTCAATGACATCGAGGGGACAGGGATATTATACTGGCTGGCCAGCTCGGGCCTGGCCGTCGATAGGGTGGAAAGCCTGGTTCAGGTGGCTTCCGCCAGGTACCGCTATATTAAGGTCTTAAACGATCGTATGGCTGCTGGCATGTAAAAGCCTGGCGTGCGTTACCGGGGCTGTCGGCCATCGGCTTACAGCCCCGGCCCGTTTTAAGGATGATCTAAGTTTAGACTCAGTCAGGGAGGCCGGAACTCATATATGCCCTGGGTCAAACA
>JASUSX010000074.1 GCA_030445875.1 Clostridia bacterium | reverse complement strand
TTACCTGCAAAAAGGGGCGAGCGGTAATGTGGCTGCCGGGGTGGATTTAACAATTCAAAATAACACTACCGTGCAGGGCAGTGTAGTTACCGGCCGCTACCTGTATAATTACGGCACCATCCGCGGTGATGCCACCGTGGGCCAGACTACCGATAAATCCGGCAATGACCCCAATATTTACGGTACGGTACAAGGGCAGATTATCAAGGGCCTGGGCTTTTCCTTCCCTGCCTGGCCCGGTGACCTGGTGGCCGCTTACACCAGCGGATCTCCTCTGGCGTCAGGGGAATACAACCTGGCCGAACTCCAGGATATTGTTGATGATGCCCCGGCGGGGGATAACGAAATAAAGATCTTTTATTGTAACGGCGATTTAACTATTAATAATGGGGAACACGGTAAAGGCCACGGTGGCGGTAATGATACTGATTTTTATACGGGCAAAGTCATTATTGCTGCTACGGGGGATATTACGTTGAGCAAGGATATACGGGCAACTACTGACAGCGATGCCTGGGCCTTTGTGGCCGGCGGCGATATGATCCTGGATGGCGGTGTAACGATTGACGCTGTTCTGATGAGCAATGTCTATTTTTACAAACAGGGTGCCGCCAGTACCATTAACGGTAGTCTTGTGACAGGCGGCATTGAAGAGATAGACGAAGATGGCGGTGGAAGCAATAGCAGCCTCAAAAGCGGTGGTCATGGCAACATCAAGGGTCCTCTGACAATTAACTACCAGAATAACCGGGTACAGGTCCTGAGCCCGGCCCTGGCCGCTACGGGTTGGAAGATACTGTCCTGGCGCGGGGCTTCGCTGTATTAAGGAGTGGTTTATGACGGTTAAACTACGTCACCAGCAGAAAAGTAAAAATCAGGAGGAGTTGACCGCGGGATGCGCTGGCCAAGATTAAGGAGACAACCTCAATACCTGGGCATCGATCTCGGTACAACTGCCGTCAAGGCGGCCGTTTACTGTGACCGGCAGTGGCTGACGGCCAGCGTGCCGGCGCCCCAGGGTGGCCTGGCTGATACCCAGGCCATGGTGGCGGCCGTTGCCGAGGCGGCCTCCCGGACCGGCTGGCGCGGTCGCCGGGCCGTGACGGCCGTCAGCGGGGAAAGGGTGATCGTCCGCTATTTGCGCCTGCCACGGATGACCCCGGAAGAACTTAAGAGCGGTATGGCCTATGAAATCGAAAATTACCTGCCCACCGGGGCCCAGGACATGGTAGTGGATTGGGCCATCCTGGATGCTGGCCCTGGCACGGCTGCCGGCCAGATGCCGGTTCTCCTGGCCGCGGCTCCACGGGAACAGGTGACCAGCTTATACCAGCTTTTCCACGCCGCCGGCCTGGACCTGGTGGCCATCGACCTGCTTCCCCTGGCCCTCTGCCGCGCGGTAGGGGAAGACGCGCGGGGGACAGCAGTAATTATGGATCTCGGCGGCCGCTGGACCAACCTGGTCCTGGTGCGGGAGGGTGTACCCCTCTTCAGCCGCACTGTGGCTATTGGGGCGGGGGAATTAAGCCGGCCCGGCGTAACGGGCAGCAGCGGCCAGATGGAACTGGTCCAGGAGGTCCGGCGCACCCTGGAGTTTTATCGTTCCCAAGCGGGCACAGCCTTTAACCCGGAGCGCCTGGTCCTGAGCGGCGGAGGTGCCGGGCTTGATGGCCTGGGGGACTACTGCCGGCAGGAGCTGGGGCTGGCAGTAACAACCGCCCGGCCGGGCGGGGCCGGGGCTGGTATCCAGGATCCGGCCTTGGCTGTAGCTGCGGGCCTGGCGATCAGGGGCAGGATAATATGAACGCTAGTATCAATCTCCTTCCTCCCGAGTATCTACGGCGGCGGTCGTTGCCCAGGGGTACCTTACTGGTCTTTATTGGAGGGGCAGTACTTTTAGGCCTCTATGTTGCCTTCCTGGTGCAAATGGGCCTGACGTCCAAGCGCCTGGCGCAGGTAGAAGGGGAGCTGGCCCTCTATGAGCCCCGGGCCCAGCAGGCCCTGGCGGACCGCCAGGCCATCACTGAATGGCAGGCAAAGAGCAAGGAATTGCAGCGGCTGCTAGCCGCCAGGCGGCGCTGGCAGGAGGTCCTGGCGACCATTAACGCCGCCCTGCCCCCGGAGGTATGGCTGACCCGCCTGGAGGAAGACAGTGCCAAAGGGGAAATACACCTGGCCGGGGGGAGCACCTCCCTGCAGGCTATCGGCGCCTTTCTGAATAACCTGCAGGGGAGTAAAACCTGGCAAGCTGTCAACCTCCAGGAGGTTAAAGGGAACGGGAATACCCTTACCTTTACCATCCAGGCCCTCTGGCAGGGTAGCCCCGGGAGAACATCCCCTCCAGCTAACCCGGCCCCGGGGGAAACGGCCGGAGCTGGCAATGCCCAGGACCAATCAAACAGGGAAGGCAACGGCAAATGAAACTCTGGTCCTACCAGTTCAGCCGCCGGGAAAAAGTACTGCTGGCCTTACTGGCTGCGCTGGTGAGCGTTTTCTATGCTTATAAGATCGTCTGGGGGCAACAATTGGCTGCTTACCGCCAGCTAAAGAACCAGCTACAGGTGAGCCAAGAGCGCCTGATTGCCGCCCGGCAGGCCACTACCCTGGCCCCAGAACTTGCCCGGCAGGCAGGACAGGCAGAGGGTGAGTGGGAGGCCACCCGGCTTCGCCTGGGGTTTACCCTGCGGGGCACGGCTGCTTTCCTGGCAGCGGCCCAGCCCGAGGATAAATCCCTCCAGATCCTGTCCTTCCAGCCGCGGCCGGTGGAAAAGCGGGAACCATTTTCAGTCTATCCCTATGCAGTTAGCGTCAGCGGACCCTATCCGGCGGTCAGGGACTACCTGGCCCGGTTGGAGTCCCTCCCGGCCCTTACTATCATCCATAACTTAAAGATTGCCTCCCGCCCGGGCAGCTCCACCCTGGTTGAGGCCAGCTTTGTCATCGATCTATACAATCTTGGGGACCGGGTTGCGGCGCCGGCGGCCGTAGCCCTTGTGCCCACCGGCCGGGCTGATGACTTCAACCCACCGGCGGGGGTAGTTAACCCACCTGGGGCCGGGGAGAAACCAGTAGTTAACCCTGCCGCGGTCCCAGGGGGCATGACATCAGATGCCCCTCCTGCCGCTACTTCCACGGCCGGGCCGGCGGGCAGGACCAGACCTCCGGACCCGGCCCCCCAGGTGCCCGCTACCCCGGTAACAACCGGTCCTCCGCCTGCTTATACCCTCCCCCGCCTGGTAGCAGGGCGGCTGGTAGCGGGACCGGCCTATAAGGATCCCCCGGCCGACCGGGCTACCTGGCTGGGGGAACTGCGGGTGCTGCGTAACGCCGGCCCCTTTTTCCTCCTGGACCGCCCGGCCGCCCTAGCCGGCGCGCCCTATGAACATAGCGTTGGGGTGAACCTGAGTAAAGAACAGGCCAGGTCCGAGTTGCGGGTTGACCTTGGCGGCCGTTATACGCGGCTGCAGGGCTATGCTGGCATTGATGACAGCTTTGCCAGTAGCCGGGGGAAGGCCGTTTTAACCATCCTGGCTGACGAGCGACAGCTTTACCAGGGCCCCCTGCTGGCCGGGCATTACCCCCCTTATCTGGAGCTACCCCTGGCCCGGGTCCAGCAGCTCACCTTCAGCCTGGAATGGCAGGAAGACGCCACCGGCGAGGGTGATCAATTACTGGTTATTCTGGCTGACCTCCATTTTTCCCCTGATCCCTAGCAGGAATATTTTCCCGCCCCTTGAATTATACTAGGAAGAAGTTGAAAGAAGGGGTGGATTAATGCTTTTACCAGAAGCCGATCTCAAAGCCATCCTGGCGGCGGCCTTAGCCCAGGGCGGCGATTTTGCCGAGATCTTCCTGGAGCGGCGCCGTACGACCATCATAAGCTGCGAGGAGAATAAGATTGAACGGGTCACCTCCGGCCTGGAACAGGGGGCCGGCATCCGGGTCATTAAGGGTGAAAATACAGCCTACGGCTACAGCAACGACCTGAACCGCGAGAGCCTCATCCAGACAGCGAACCTGGTGGGTAAAGCCCTGCCGGGCCAGCCCGGGCCGGTGGAGATCACCTTCCAGCGGCCGCGGGCGCAGGTAGAGTTTACGATAAAAAAGAGTCCTGACCAGGTGCCGGTAGACGAAAAGGTAGCCCTGGTCCAGAGGGCCAATGAAGCCGCCCGGGCCGTCGATCAGCGTATTACCCAGGTAACCGTAGGCTACGGCGACGTTATCCAAGAGGTAACCATTGCCAACAGCGCGGGGGTCCTGGTGGAAGACCAGCGGGTGCGTTGCCGGTTTGTTGTCAATGCCGTAGCCACCGATGGCCAGGCCATCCAGACGGGCTATGAATCTGTCGGCGGCCACCAGGGCTGGGAGCTTTTTGAGAGCGTTAACCCGGAAGAGCAGGCCCGCCTGGCCGCCCAACGCGCGGTGAGGATGCTAGAGGCCAGGCCGGCCCCGGCGGGCAAGATGCCGGTGGTCATGGCAGGTGAGGCTGGCGGCACCATGATCCACGAGGCCTGCGGTCATGGCCTGGAGGCCGACCTGGTCCAGAAACAGCTTTCCGTTTACGCGGGTAAGAAAGGACAGCAGGTAGCCTCCGAGCTCATCACCGTCATCGACGATGCCACCATCCCCGGCAAGTATGGTTCCTACCGCTTTGATGATGAAGGCATACCGGGAGAGAAAACCGTCCTGATCGAAAAGGGTGTGCTGAAGGAATACATGTATGATTATCTGACGGCCCGCAAAGAAGGCCGCCGTTCCACCGGCAACGGCCGCCGGGAATCCTACCAGGACCGGCCCATCCCCCGCATGACCAATACCTTTATTGCCCCCGGCCAGGACGACCCGGCTGCTATTTTGCGGGAAACCAAACAGGGCCTCCTGGTCAAGCGCATGGGAGGCGGCCAGGTCAACACCACCAACGGCGATTTTGTCTTTGACGTGGCCGAAGGGTACCTCATCCAGGATGGCAAAGTGGGACCGGCTGTCCGGGGTGCCACTCTGACCGGCAATGGGCCCGAGGTGCTGAAGATCATCGACCGGGTAGGCAGCGACCTGGGCTTTAGCCTGGGGATTTGCGGCAAAGACGGCCAGGGCGTCCCGGTGGGCGATGCCCAGCCTACTATACGCATCCCGGAGATGGTCGTAGGCGGTATCCTGGATGAGGAGGCAAAGGATTAATGGATTACCAGGCTTTAGAAAAAAAGTACCTGGATGTGGCTGCCCGGGTGGTGGAAAAGGCGGCGCGGGCCGGGGCCCTGGTGGAGGCCTACCTCAATGCTGGTGAGACCCTGAGTATTGAGGTCCGCAACCAGGAGGTGGAGGCCCTGACCACGGCCCGGGATCAGGGCCTGGGGTTAAGGGTTATCCGCGACCAGCGGGTCGGTTTTGCCTTTACCACCGATTTTAGTCCCGCGGCCCTGGATCTCTGCGTAGAGCAGGCCCTGGCCAACGCCCGGATGGCTACCCCCGATGCCCACAACTGCCTGCCGGCGCGTTACCCCGGCTACCCCAGCCTGGACCTCTTTGACCCCGGCATTATTGATACCCCGGTAGGTCAAAAGATCGAACTGGTGCGCGAGATCGAACGCCAGGCCAGGGGCTACGACCCGCGGGTGAAGATAACGGAGAGCTGTTCCTACAACGATTCTCGCTACCTAGTGGCCCTGGCCAACTCCCAGGGGATAACGGCCGCTTACCATGCCGCCTATTGCGGGGCCAGCACCTTCATGGTGGCAGTGGAGAACGAAGAGAGCCAGACTGGTTTTGGTCTGGCCTACGGTTTGCAATATAAAAATATCGATCCCGTTAAAATCGGCCGGGAAGGAGCAGCCAGGGCCGTGCGTATGCTGGGGGCCAGGCGGGTTAACACCCAGCGGGCAGCCGTGGTGCTTGACCCCTATGTGGCCACCAATTTCCTAGGGGTTATTGCCCCGGCCCTGGCGGCCGACGCTGTCCAGAAGGGTAAATCCCTCTTCCGGGGCCGGGTGGGCCAGCAGGTGGCAGCGCCGGTGGTAAATATTATCGATGACGGGCGTCGGCCGGATGGTATCGCCTCCAGCCCCTTTGACGGCGAAGGGGTACCTACGGAACACACCACCCTGGTAGAAAAGGGAATCCTGAAATGCTACCTCCATAATACCTATACCGCCGCCCGGGATGGAGTCAAATCCACCGGTAACGGTGCCCGGGGTTCCTTCAAGACCACGCCGGAGGTAGGGACGACCAACTTCTATATTGCCGCCGGCCCCCATACCCCGGAGGAGATTATCAAGGAGATCCCCAAAGGGTTGTACGTCACCGAGGTCATGGGTATGCATACGGCCAACCCTATTTCCGGGGATTTCTCTGTAGGTGCCAGCGGCCTCTGGATCGAGAAAGGCGAACTGACCAATCCCGTCCGGGGGGTAGCCATTGCTGGCAATATCATAAACCTCCTGGGGTCTATTGATGCCGTGGGCAGCGACCTGACCTTTTTCGGCGCCACCGGCGCCCCTACAGTTCGCATCGCCAGTATGACCATCAGCGGTTGACGAAGGGAAACAGGCTCTACCCAAAAGAGAAATATTATGGTAAAATACCAGGCATGAAGATTTTAGTAATTAGCGGTCCCAATTTGAACCTCCTGGGCACCAGGGAGCCGGAGATCTACGGCCGTACCACCCTGGCGGATATCGAAGCCGGCTTGAGGCAGCAGGCGGCGCAGTCCGGGGTGGAGATAGAGTTCTTTCAGTCCAACCATGAAGGCGCCCTCCTCGATTGTCTGCAGGGGGCCCGGGGACAGGTAGACGCCGTGGTCATAAATCCCGGCGCCCTGGGTCATTATAGCATTGCCCTGCGGGATGCCCTGGCAGCCCTAGATTGCCCGGCAGTCGAAGTCCATCTCTCCAATATTTATCGTCGCGAGGAGTTTCGCCACCACACGGTAACAGCCGCCGTGGTAGCAGGCCAGATCAGCGGTTTTGGCCCTTTAAGTTACCACCTGGGCCTGGAGGCCGCCATCAGCCTGGCCCGGATGATGGGTGGGAATTTAGAAGGTTGAGGACAAGATCGCGGTTAACCCGGCTGCGGCAAATAATGGCTGCCGAAGGGATCACCGCCCTGTGGGTGCGTCAGGAGGAAAACCGGCGCTATTTGAGTGGCTTTACCGGGGATAGCGGCCAGCTCCTTATTACCCCGGCAGCCTGCTACTTATTAACCGATGGCCGTTTTACCGAGCAGGCCCGGCAGGAAGCCCCTGATTTTCAGGTGGTGGACCTGGGTAATAACCCCTGGGAGCAACTGGGAGCCACCCTGGCAGCCGCCGGTATCACCAGGCTCCACTTTGAAGCCGAGCACCTCACCTACGCCACCTACACCGAGTTTCTGGAGCAGGCGCGGGACTGGCTGCGGCCAGTAGAGCTGGCGCCTTCCAGGGGGCTGGTGGAGAGGTTGCGGCAGGTCAAAGATGACGCCGAATTGGAGCTTTTACAGCGAGCCATTGATCTGGCCGATGCCGGCTTTAGCCACCTGTTGCGGCACCTGCGTCCCGGCATCACGGAAAAAGACTTAGCCCTGGAGCTGGAGTATTTCCTGGGCAAAGAGGGCGCGAGCGGCCCGTCTTTTACCACTATCATTGCCGCTGGCCCCCGGGCGGCCCTGCCCCACGGGGTAGCTTCAAGGCACCCTTTGCAACCCGGCGATCTGGTGGTTATGGATTTCGGCGCTGTCTACGGCGGCTATCACTCCGATCTCACGCGCACGGTGGCTCTGGCGCCGGTAGCACCGGAATGGCGGCAGGTTTATAACGTAGTCCTGGAAGCCCAGGGCCGGGCGATTGCCGCCCTCCGATCCGGAATGGAAGGCCGCCAGGTGGATGCCGTAGCCAGGGAACATATTGCTGCTGCCGGTTACGGGCCCTATTTCAGTCATAGTTTGGGTCACGGCGTGGGCCTGGCCATCCATGAAGGCCCCACCCTTTCCAGCCGCAGTGAGGTTAAACTCACCCCGGGGATGGTTGTTACCGTAGAGCCGGGAATTTACCTTCCCGGACGGGGTGGTATCCGCATCGAGGATGTCGTTCTCGTCCTGGAGGACGGTGCCCGGGTCCTCTCCCACGCGCCCCGGGATTTTATAGAACTATAGGAGGTATCCTGCTTGATTTCCAGCAACGATTTCCGTACTGGTCTTACCATTGAAGTTGACGGCGAAGTCTACCAGGTCATTGAATTTATGCATGTTAAACCGGGCAAGGGCTCGGCCTTCGTCCGTACCAAGCTCAAGAACAGGCGCACCGGGGCGGTCGTCGAGCGCACCTTCCGGGCCGGGGAAAAGGTCAACCGGGCCCACATCGACAGGCGCGAGATGCAGTACCTGTATAATGACGGCGAAAACTATTATTTCATGGATACCGAAACCTATGAACAGCTCTCCCTGCGTAAAGATCAGCTGGATGAGGCGGTCAAATACCTTAAAGACAACATGAATATCTATATCCTTCTTTACCAGGGGGAGACCATTGGCATCGAGTTACCCAATTTCGTCGAGTTGAAGGTCATAGAAACAGAACCAGGTATCAAAGGCGACACAGCCACCGGCGGTTCCAAAAATGCGGTCCTGGAAACCGGCGCCATAATCCAGGTACCCCTCTTCATTGAGGTGGGCGATGTCCTCCGTATTGACACCCGTACCGGGGCCTATATCGAGCGGGCCTAGTTTAAGGCCGGCCGGCTCCGGCAATAATAAAAGGGTGGAAGGGAAAGGAGTGTAACGAATGGAAGATGTACGTAAGAAGGTGGCTTACCTTAAAGGCCTTGTTGATGGTATGGACTTAAACCCCGAAAGCAAGGAAACCCGCCTCCTTAAAGAGATAGTCAGTGTTATGGAGCAAATGGCCGAGGCCCTCCATGATTTACACGAGGATTATGAAGAACT
>JASUSX010000073.1 GCA_030445875.1 Clostridia bacterium | reverse complement strand
TATTGGTCCAGACTACCTTGACCTTCACGTTGGGGTTCACCGAACGTGCCCCCAGGGTAAAGGCGTTGATGCCGCGGATGACCTCCGGGATGGGGTGGGCGGCTACGTAGCCCAGGACGTTCGATTTCGTCATCTTGCCGGCCACCATGCCCGAAAGGTAGCGGGGTTCTTCCATAGCGCCAAAATAGGTGCCTACATTCTTGGCGGT
Source organism: Clostridia bacterium (assembly GCA_030445875.1). GTDB lineage: Bacteria > Bacillota > DSM-521 > Neomoorellales > Neomoorellaceae > Neomoorella. The sequence continues at coordinate 8,792 of JASUSX010000073.1, read as the reverse complement.
CTTGTAGCCAGAGCAGTGCATGAAGACCACATTGGGGTATTTTTCGGCTACCTTAATCACGTAATCCATGTAACCAAAGCTGGTAGCAAAGATCACCTTGTTGCCCTTTTCCGCCAGCTCCGTTAAAACCCGCTCCACGTCTGCCCCTTCCGGGACGTTCTCCATATAGGTACTGGCATCCACCCAGGGCAATTTTTCGGCCAGATACTTGCGGCCCTGGTCGTGGGTCCAGCTCCAGCCGGCATCGCCTGCCGGGCCCACGTAAATAAAGGCAACCTTAAGCTTCTCGTCTTTGGCCTGATCACCGGCCGGCTTTTCCCCGCCCTTGCTGTCGGTAGCGGGCTTCTGGCCGCCGCAGCCCACGGCCGCCACGGCCACTACCAGGGCCAGGAGCAGCACCAGCAACAAACGCCATCCTTTGCGCATCGCGTTCCATAGCTTCCCCTGTAAGCTATGGAATTCACCTCCTCTTGTTATTTTTTAACAAAGGTCTCCCTGCTAAGCCTTTATTACCTGTCCTGCTGCAACCACCCCCTTAAATCCGGAATACCCACCTGGCTTCTTAAAAATGGTTATTAGAATAGTACAAATTAAAAACCAGGTCCCGCCAGGCTACAAAGGTAAACTACCCTCGTAGCCAAGGTGATTCCGGTCACCTGGTAGATACCCCCGGACCTATTTCCGGGATTATACGAAGATCAAAGATTAAGTTCGCCATTTAGCCTTAAAATCCTGCTAACCACAGATGGCCGGATAAAAATATGGGCCGACTGCCGCCCTCAGGGCAGGGCGTAAAAAGCGCCTGCCTGGAGGTTCCCGTCTCCAGTGCAGGCGCCGTCGCCTTATATAAAAGCCATTCGCGCTTTTTACTTTTTTTCCTGCTGGTTAAGGTAAAAATCCTGTTCCCCGCGTGATCTTTTCATAACACCCTAATAGCAAATTGGGGGCAGACCTCGGTGCAATAACCGCAGAGCAGGCAGTTTTCCGGGTTAATTTGAGCTTTGCCGTTGACTAGCGCTATAGCGCCATTGGCGCAGGCCTGCAGGCAGGCGCCGTCGCCAATGCATAACGTGTGGACAACGGCGAACCGCTTGCTGGCTTTCTGGACAGGTCCCGGGTCCTGGCCATTAAAATAACGCAGGTTATACTCCACTTCTTCCTCGCTGATCATCCCGACGGCCACGGCCGCAACGCCCGGTACCTGGCGGGCGAAAGTCATGGCCTCCTGGTAATGATCCAGGAGATTGCCCCCGGCCAGGACCTTCATTAAATAAACGCCCTTACCGGCCGCCACTGCTTCAGCAATGGCGGCCAGCATATCCTCTTTACTGCCGTCAGTTATGCCCTTGCCCTTAATATTTAAGAGGGGGAAAACAACGTCTATCTCTTTAATAGTAGCTGCTTTCCGCACGGCCGCCACACCATGGGTAGAAATACCCACCGCCCCGATGAGCCCTTGCTCCCTGGCATCCAGCAGGCAACGCCAGGCCCCGGCCCTTTCTTCAAAAATATGTCCTGTAGCCCGAGGAGCGTGGAGGTGGAAAATATGGATGAAATCAACCCCTAATTTTTCCCTTGCTTCCTGCAGGGCTTGCTGCATACCCTCATAGGTGGCGACGTTAGATTTGGAGGCAATAATAACTTCCCCATTATAACCTTGTATCGCCCTGCGGATAGGCTCGTAGGTCCCATATATCTGGGCCGTATCAATGAAATTAACTCCCCCCTCCAGGGCTTTTTTGATCACCCTGGTGCAGGTATCCACATCAAGATTCTTTTGCAGCGGCCCCATGGGTAGGGCGCCAAAACATAGTTCGGAAACCTTGAACCCCGTCTGTCCCAGATTACGGTACTGCATATGTTTCTCCCCTTGATGTTTGGTAAGTTTCTATGACCTACAAAAATGTAGATATATCTACATTGCTACCACTTATGCCCCTTATAAACTTAAGCTTTATCCTTGCCACCGCCTTATAACCCTATTTTGAAAGCACCCATAAATCCCTAACCAGGAATTGTTGGAAGTCGTTTATTTGTTCCCGTAGCTTTTCATTTGTTATCATTTCTGGACGTGGATCAACGTAATAAACTCCATCAAGTCTATTCACGGCTATACTATACCCTAAAAAGTGGTTGCTTTTAAAGGTCGAATTTATTGCAAAGATGCTATTTCCCCGGCGCGCACGTTGCACGTCATGAAGGAAAATTGCCACCACCGGTATGTATAGACTTCCTTCGTTCATTATTCAAAGTGTCATAAGCAATCCACTTCTCAATTGGCCAGTCCTCAACCAGTTCAATCCGGTGTGCTGCCCATTGGCAGTATTGCCAGGAAATATCGCAACCCTTCCATTTCCGCTTCAGCTGTTCAGCAACAACAGCAGTAGTACCGGAACCCAAAAATGGGTCTATTATAAGATCGCCAGGGTTAGATGAGGCCAAAACAATCTTCCTTAGTAATTCCTCTGGCTTTTGCGTAGGATGGGAGGTTTTTGCATCTCCTACCCATATCTCCCCATTCGGATGGGAATAAAAAAGAACAGGAATTTCGGGATTTAATTCTTCAGGATCAATCTGGGTATAGTCGCCCTTTAATAAGGGTTGGCCAAAGAAAACAGGGATTGCTTTGTTACGGGCATATTCTGCTGCCGGCTCCCGTAACTCAACATCTATTGCTTGCCCTTTATTCTGGCTCATACTAACTCCTTCCTATCGCCCTGTCTCCGGTAACGTCTTCCCCATCATTTTCTATACAACATTTAAGCGGCTGTTCCTTCTAACTACCCCTAATTCGATTTTCCCCCCGCAGCCAGGGAAAAAGCTTCCGCCAGTGCCCGGGTAACGAGGACGGTTGTCATATCTTTGCGGTAGCTGCTGGAGCCCCGCAGGAGGCTGTCCCGCGGCCGGGCCGCCTCCCTGGCCGCTGCCGCGGCCCGGGCAATTACCCCTGCTGAGGGCTCCTGGCCAATAAGGACGGCAGCCGCCTCTTCGCAGAGGAAGGGCCAGGGCGCTACCGGGGCGACGCAGACGCGCGCCCGGGTACATTTGCCATCAACCACTTGAACCCGGGCGGCCACGTTGAGCATGGGCAGGGAAAGGGCGCGCCGGGGGGACAGGCGGGTAAAAGCTGAACCTTCCCCTTCTCCCCAGAGGTCAACGGTAAAGCGGGTGAGGATTTCGCGGCTGGCATCCACTTTCGAACGGCCGACGCCTGCATAGAGTTCCTCTACCGGGACCCGCCGCTCCCCTTCCGGCCCCAGGATGGTAGCTTCAGCCCCCAGGGCCACCAGGGCTACGGCTGTATCGGCCGCCGGCTGGGCATTGACCACATTGCCCCCCAGGGTGCCCGCGTTGCGGATCTGGGGTGAACCAACAGCAGCAGCAGCGGCGGCCAGGGCGGGCAGTTTCTCCCGGATAAGTTTGGACGCCGCAGCCCGGGTGTGGGTCACGGCCGCGCCCAGGATTATACGGCCGTTTTCTTCGTGAATGATCTTTAGTTCAGGGATGCGGGTGATATCGACCAGGGTATGGACCTGGCGTTTTTCTTCTTTGAGGTCGATTACCAGGTCGGTGCCGCCGGCAATGAGCCGCGCTCCCGGGTGAGCGGCCAGCAAGGCCAGGCACTCGGCCGGGGAGGTGGCAAAAAGGTATTGCCGGGTCATGTTATCACTCCTTACTCACTAAAACCTCTCCCATACCCTGGCCGCCAGCTCCCGGGCTTTAGCGGCGATAGCCGCCTCGTCCAGGTGCCGGAGTTGTCCCCCTCGCATGAGGACCCGACCGCCGACGATGGTTGTATCCACCAGGCCGGCGTTAAAGCCAAAGAGCAGGTGGCCGAACCAGTTATCCCCGCTGAGGGGTGTGGGGGCCTGGTAGTCCACCAGGATAACATCGGCGTAGGCGCCCGCTTCCAGGCGTCCTACCGGGTGGGGGAAGAAGCGGGCCAGGATGCGGCGGTTATTATCGAAGGCCATGGCCGGCACCTCGCTCCAACCAGCGTTTGTGTCGCCGGAAACTAACTTACGCAGTACGTTCGCTGTCTTCAGGGATTCAAACATGTCGCTGGTATAGCCGTCGGTACCCAGGCCGACGGTTACGCCGGCGGCCAACATGTCGCCCACCGGGGCGCAGCCCACGGCATTGCCCATATTGGATTCCGGGTTGTGGACCACCAGGGTACCCGTGTCTTTGAGGATGGCTATTTCCCTTTCTGTTACATGGACGCAGTGGGCGGCGATGGTGTCCGGGCCCAGGATACCGTGGTCATACAAACGCTCTACCACCCGCTTACCTTCTCGTTCCAGGGCGTCCTCCACGTCCTGGATGCCCTCGGCCACATGGATGTGGAAGCCGCTGCCCACTTCACCCGCCGCCTCCCGGCAGGCGGCCAGGGTGGCGTCGGAGAGGGTAAAGGACGCATGCAGTCCAAAGGTGGCGGAGAGGATCCCTTCCCGGCCCCGGTATTTAGCAATGGCTTCCACGTTTTCCTCAATACCCTGGCGCATCACAGCCTCGCCGTCGCGGTCGGAAACCTCGTAGGCCAGGCAGGTACGGACGCCGGTTTCCAGGGCCGCGCGGGCGATCATCTCCAGGCTGCCGCGGACGGCATGGGGACTGGCGTGGTGGTCCAGGATAGTGGTGGTACCGCTCTTGAGGCAGTCAATTAAGGGTAGGAGGGCGCTGTAGTAAACGTCCTCCAGGGTCAGGGCTTTGTCCAGGCGCCACCAGAAGCGCTGCAGGATCTCCAGGAAATTGGCCGGCGGTGCGTCCTTCAGGGCCATACCCCGGGCGAAGGTGCTGTACAGGTGCATATGGGTGTTAGTCATGCCGGGCATGATGACCATACCGCGGGCGTCCAGCCATTCGGCCTCCGGGTAGCGCTGCTTTAGTTCTGCCGTGGAACCTGTGGCCACGATCAGATCGCCGTCTATGGCCACCGCGCCGTCTTCCCGGTAGGGGTTCTCCGGTACCAGGGAGAGCAGGCGGCCGTTACCGATTAGCAGCATGGGATCCCCCCTCCTTCCTTTCCTCCTCCAGAGCCTTTTCTACCGCTTTAATAATGTTCTGGTACCCCGTACAGCGGCAGAGGTGGCCGGCTAGCTCCCTCTTAATATCTTCCCGTGTATACTGCTTACCGCTTTGCACCATGGCCGTGGCCGTAAGGACGTAACCTGGCGTGCAGAAGCCGCACTGGATGGCTCCTTCTTCGATAAAGGCCTTTTGTACTTTAGAAAGCTCGCCGTTTCTGGCTATGCCCTCGATGGTTACGATCTCTTTACCTTCCGCCCAGACGGCCAGGTAGATACACGAATCAATGGGCGTGCCATCTATAAGGACGGTACAGGCGCCACATTCGCCAACCTCGCACCCCTTTTTAACCCCGGTATAGCCAAGCCGGTTACGCAACACTTCCAGCAATGTTTCCCGCACATCTACTTCAATGGCTACCGGCGTGCCATTTACCGTAAAAGAGATCTTTTTAAGCAATTTTTATACCCCCTGCCCTGGCCACTGCTACCCTCAGCGCCCTGCCGGTAAGTTCCTCCACCAGGTGTTCCCGGTATTCGCGGGAGGCCCGCCAGGAGGTCCTGGCTTTCGTCGACCTTACCGCCAGCTTGCCAATCTCCGCTATAGTTTCCGGGGTGATGGCCCGGCCCCGGGCGTAGTCTTCGGCTTCGTTGCACCTTAAGGGCGTCGGGCCGGCCACCCCCAGGCCGATCCTCACGTCGGCCAGGACGCCCCCCTGTACCCGGCACAGGACCGCCACCCCCAGGGTAGCAATATCCATGGCCTTGCGCATGGAAAATTTTATATAATGGCCGCCGTAGCTCTGGTAATCCCCAGGGGAAATGAGGATCTCCGTCAGGAGTTCACCGGGTTTCAGGTCCACCCGGCCCGGGCCCAGGTAGAACTCCTGGATGGGGACTACCCGCTCGCCCTGCCTGGACTGTAATTGCAGCCGGGCATTGAGGGCAAAGAGGGTGGAGGCACTGTCGGCGGAGGTGGCGCCGTTGCAAATATTACCGCCGATGGTGGCTACGTTGCGGATCTGGGGCCCACCCATGGCCAGGGCGGCTTCCGCCAGGACGGGTATATTGGCCTTAATAACAGGGTCATCGCCCACCCGGGTAAAAGTCGTCAGGGCTCCGATTACGATAGTACCGTCCTCCAGCCGACGGATACCCTGCAGGGATTTTATCCCCCGGATACTCAGCAGTCTCGCCTTTTCTATCTGGCCATGGTGCATTTTAATTAGAACATCGGTACCGCCGGCAATTATTATCAGATCAGGGTTAGCCGCTAGGTATGCCGTGGCTTCCTCCACTGTCGCCGCTTCGAAGTATCCTTGAATGTTATACACAACCATCACCGCCTTCCTGTACTAAACCGGCCGCCTTTAACCTGGCGAAGACCAGCTGGGGGGTCAGGGGCAACCTGGCAAAGGCTACGCCCGTCGCGTCGAAGACGGCATTGCGGATGGCCGGTGCCACGGGGATGGTCGGCGGCTCCCCCAGGGACTTGCAGCCAAAGGGATGGGTCGGTTCAAAGGTTTCGACAAAATCCACCCCGATGTCCGGGACATCCATAATGGTGGGCAGTTTGTAGTCCAGCAAATTGTTATTCAACGGTTTGCCTGTCTCCTCGTCAAAGAGCATCTGCTCGGACAGGGCGTAGCCGAGGCCCATACTTACGCCGCCGTGGACCTGGCCCGCCGCCAGTTGCGGGTTGATAATCTTACCGGAATCGTGGACGTTGTATATCTCCACAACCTCTATTTTCCCTGTCTTCAGGTCGACTTCTACTTCGGCAAAGCTAACCCCAAAGGAAAAGGCGTTGATCCTGGCGTTATTGGAGGTGTCGCTGGTTATGGGCCTGGCAAAAACAGGGTCATAGTAAGACTGCAAGGCCACTTCAGCCAGGGGCATGACCACCTCGCCCGAGTGTTTATAGACGATATTCTGGTCCTCGATGTCCAGGGCGTGGGCGGGTATATCCGTCATACCCCGGACAAAGTCCAGGATCTTCTCCTTAACCTCCGTTGCCGCTTTGGCCACGGCCATGCCGGAGATATAGGTCTGCCGGGAGGCGTAAGCGCCGGTGTCAAAGGGGGCGATGTCCGTATCCTGGGTGGATATGACATGGACCATGTCGACCGGTAGGCCCAGGGTCGCCGCCGCCATCTGGGCCAGGACGGTGTCGCTGCCCTGGCCTATTTCCGTAGCCCCGATTTGCAGCTGGACTGAACCATCCTGGTTGAGGACAATCCGGGCCCCGGCTATCTCCTGCCCTACCGGGTAAGTACCGGAACCATAGCTGAAGCAGGCCATCCCCAGCCCCCGGCGCTTGCTACCTGTTTGCCCTTTATAGCGGGCCTTTTTCTCATCCCATTTAATTAATCCTTTGCCCCTGGCAATGCACTCGTGGATGCCGCAACTCCGGACAGCATTGCCGTTCAAGGGATCAATATAGCCTGCCTGGACCAGGTTCTTCAGGCGGAATTCCACGGGATCGAGATTGAGTTTCCTGGCGATGTTGTCCAGGTGGCTTTCCACGGCAAAGGTTATCTGGGGCGAGCCGTAACCCCGCATGGCGCCCGCCACCGGCAGGTTGGTGTAGACGGTATACGGCTCGTACTTCAGGGCCCGCATGGGGTAGAGGACCCGGAATTTGGAACCCCCGGCCATGGCGATGGAATGGCCGTGGGAGGCGTAGGCCCCGGTATTGGCAATGGCCCTTATGTGCATACCGATTAATTTCCCGTCTTTAGTAACACCGGTTTTAATCCTGTACTTAATGGCATGGCGGGTGCGGGTGTCGATCATGCACTCTTCCCGGGAGAGCTCCAGCTTTACCGGTCTCCCCCCTGCGGCCAGGGTCATGGCCGCGGCCAATGGCTCCAGGCAGGCGTCCTGTTTGCTGCCGAAGCCACCGCCCACGCAGGGCTTAATGACCCGCACCCGGCCCCAGGGGATGCCCAGGGCCTGGCCGACGATCCTCCTGATAATATGGGGAATCTGGGTAGAGGTGATAATCACGATGCGGCCGTCGCTGTCTACGTAGGCAATGGATATATGGTTTTCCAGCTGGCAGTGCTGGACAATACTGGTCTCCAGTTCATCCTCGAAGATATAGTCGGCTTCCTGGAAGGCCGCTTCCACATCGCCAATTTCATAGCCACCGGAGCTGAGGATATTGCCGGGGCAGTCATCATGGATCAAGGGCGCGCCTTCCGCCATGGCCGCCTCCGGGGTGAGCAGGGGTTCCAGTACTTCATACTCGACCGCGATTAATTTCAGGGCCTCCGCGGCAATTAACTCATCGGTGGCCACCACGGCGGCAACGGCGTCCCCCACAAAGCGTACTTTATCAGTTAAAATGGTCCGGTCGGCTTTATCCCTGTGTTTGGGGTCCAGGGCATGGGGGTGCCCCGCGGTGGGAAACCTGTTCCGGGGTACATCCTTATAGGTCAGGACTGCCGCCACGCCGGGTAAAGCCCTGGCCCGGCTAACGTCAATGTTTTTAATAATGGCGTGGGCGTAAGGGCTTCTTAATATCTTGCCCACCAGCATATCCCGCATTACAAAATCGCCGGTGTATTTGGCCTTCCCGGTGACCTTGGCCACTGCGTCCACCCTGGATACGCTTTTCCCTACTACTGTATCAGGCATTTTATCCCCTCCGTAAACCGGCAGTCAGGTGTATACTGAAAGAGAGCGGCTCCTACTCTTTTTCCCTGCCAGCCGCCGTTGCCATAATAGCCGCCGCTTTTTCCACAGCGGTGATAATCCTGG
>JASUSX010000072.1 GCA_030445875.1 Clostridia bacterium | reverse complement strand
TTTGTTGGTGAGCACGTTGCTGTAGGCGGCCATGACCGCCGGGCTGACGAAGTTCTCTGAGGCGATGAGTTCCAGGTGGGTGCGCTGGCGTTCTAATTCCCCCTGCAGGGCCGCTACTACTTCCGGATCCACCTGCGTTAGCAATTCTAAATCCATTCTAGGGCACCCCCATTTTAGTAAGCGACGGCTTTATCCGCGTTTTGTTTAATCAGAGTTAATTTACTGTAATAAATATAAATGAAATAACATGGCTATGTGAGGCCGTAGGTCTTTAACTTACGGTACACCGAGGCCCGGCTGATGCCCAGGCGGCGGGCTATCTCCGTCTTGGCTTTATCGGTCGTGCCAAAGATGGTCAAGCCACGCTGCAGGAGGATCCTTTCGGCCTCTTTTAAGGGGAACAACTCCTCGCCTTCAGCCAGGCCTATCTCAGCAGTTTTATTTCTGTTACGGATTTTCTCCGGGATGTTTTTTTCCTGGATCAGGGAACCCTCGGCCATATTAACCGCGTACTCTAACACATTCTGGAGCTCCCGGACATTGCCCGGCCAATCGTACTGCTGTAAAAGGGCGAGTATAGGCGGGGCGAAACCCTTGATTTCCTTCCCATACAACCTCTTATACTTCTGCAGGAAAAATGCGGCCAGGACAGGAATATCGCTCTTGCGCTCCCGCAAGGGGGGGATCTTCAGGGGGATAACACTTAAGCGGTAGAAAAGATCCTCCCGGAATTCCTTCTTCGCGACCATCGTCTCCAGGTCCTTATTCGTGGCGGCGATAACGCGCACGTCAACCGGCGTAGCGCTGATACCCCCCAACCGGGTAATCTTCCTTTCCTCCAGCACCCGCAGGAGCTTGGCCTGCAGGCTTAAGGGCATGTCGCCGATCTCATCGAGAAAGATGGTGCCCCCGCTGGCCAGCTCGAATTTACCCGGTTTGCCCTTGCTTTTGGCCCCGGTAAAGGCGCCGCCTTCATAACCGAAAAGCTCGCTTTCCAGGAGGGTATCAGGGATGGCGGCGCAATTGATGGCTACAAAGGGGCCGTTCTTCCGGCGGCTCAAACCATGGATGCCCCGGGCGAAAAGCTCCTTGCCGGTGCCGCTTTCCCCCTGGATCAGGACCGTGGAATCAGTCAGGGACGCCTTCCTGGCTGTCTCTTTGGCGCCCTGGATCAACGGGTGGTCGCCCAGGATTTCGTCCAGCCCGAAATAGTTCTTGTTGCCACCCGCCTCGTTAACCATCTGGTAAATAGCTTCATAGTCCTTGAGAAAGACAATGGCGCCGATAACCTGCCCCTCATGGCAAACGGCCCGGGTAGAACAGAGGTAACGCCTGGTAAAATCATGCCCTTCCTGTACTATCTCCTTGTCGACAAGTTCCCGGCCCTCCTGCAGGGTGGCCAGAAAGAGGCTTTCTAAGGCGGGGAACCCGCAGGCGGCGATACTCTGCCCTCTTAGTTCCGCCTGCCCGGTAGCCAGGATCCGGGCCGCCGCCGGGTTGCAGGAAATGACCTTCCTGTCCTGGTTGACAAAGACCACACCATCGCTGAAGGCATCGACAATGCCCTGCAGCCTCTGGGAGGCTTCCATTAACTCCGCCTGCATCCCTTGCTCGATCAACTTGCTGCTAATTAACTCCGCCATCCGGGAAAGGAAATTGATGTAGATGTCCTTTTGCTTGATCAGTTTCAACCGTTGTTCCTCATCAAAGGCGATCAACGCCAGCACACCTTTTACCCGGTTATTCATGGTAATGGGGTAGGCGATATTGGCTATTTCACTGCAGCTTGCTTTCAGCTCGCAGGCCAGACATTCTTTGTTGACCGTAGGGTTGAAGACTGCCGCCGGCCGGCCGTTTTGCAGCACCTTGGCAAAGGCAGCGGTAGGGTTTATCCTCTGCCCTACCTGTTCCAGGTAACGTCCTGTCCCGGCAACACGTAAGAGACTATCGTTAAAAATGGTAACATCGATCCCCACTACCGCAGCTACAGCTTCCGCTATTTGCTGGACAAAGTTCTTTATGTTAAAGAGATCAGGCATCATTAACATCACCCTGGCCTGGCTACCCATACGTAATACTACATATTTCTTTATTTATCTTGTAATTCCTTCCTCTGTCTATTGTAATCGTTCTCCATTTGTTGTTTTTTTGAGTGCCATTTTATATGCCCGGGGGTTTGTCGCAATCCATCATCCAAGTATCCCTATCGTTTTACTCTATTTTAGTGCTACCTCCCCATATGTGTCAATATAATAGCCTTAACTTCAGGCAAAAAGCCGGGTGCTATAGTAACGTTCGCCTGTATCCGGCAGGATGGTCACCACCGTTTTGCCGCTTCCCAGTTGCCCGGCCACCTGCAGGGCGGCCCAGACGTTGGAACCGCTGGAGATACCGACTAGCAGTCCCTCTTCGCGCGCCAGCAGCCTTGCCGTAGCCAGGGCATCCTCGTCGCTGACGCAGATAATCGCGTCGTATATTTCCCGGTTGAGGACCCCGGGAATAAAACCGTCCCCTATGCCCTGTTGCTGGTGGCTGCTGACCTTCCCACCGGAGAGCACCGCGGCGTTACTCGGTTCCACGGCATAAATCTTAATCCCCGGGTAGTGCTCCTTGAGCACCTCGCCGATCCCCGTAATGGTTCCCCCGGTACCAATACCGGCAATAAACGCATCAATATTGCCTTCTACCTGTTCCACGATCTCCCTGGCGGTTGTCTGGCGGTGGATATCCGGGTTGGCCGGGTTTTCAAACTGCTGGGGTATAAATATCCGCGGATCCTCTGCCGCCATCTGGTAAGCGGTACGGATGCAGATGTCAAAGGTCTCTGTCACATCTTTACCCACCGGGGTGAGGACTATTTCCGCCCCGTAGGCCTGGATTAACTTGCGGCGTTCCTCGCTCATGCTAGCCGGCATAACAATGCGCACCTTGTACCCCTTGATAGCCCCCACCATAGCCAGCCCTATACCCTGGTTGCCGCTGGTGGGTTCGACGATAATAGAGTCCGGCCGTAGTTTCCCCGCCCTTTCCGCGGCAGTGATCATGCCGTAGGCGGTGCGGCTTTTAATACTCCCGCCCAGATTCAGGTTCTCCAATTTTACTAAAACGCTGGCAGCATCCGGTGGTACAATCCGGGCCAGTTTCACCATCGGCGTGTGACCCAGGGCATCAAGGACGTTATGGTAACATTTAGCCACTCCTGGCGCCTCCCGTAGTATGGCATTAGCAATAAGTGTTGCGTCTAAGATTCTACCCTTGCAATTACCATGCCATGAGGATAAGAGGTTGCAAAAGTTAAATAATTAGCGCTTCGTGAGGTATCTTGTTGGCGGGTGTTTTTCTGTTCTCTCTCATTTTAAGATAATTGTTGCCAGTTAATTAACCAAGAAGCAGATAAACCCAGCCGTCTTAATTTGAGATGTGTTATCTCATTTTTAGACGTATAGCGGGTGGAAAATCAGAAGGCGCCTGCCCCCCGGGGAGGCTTAGACGCCTTCGCTGGCAAACTAACCTTCTCCTGTCAGTATGCTATACCCTCACCAATTCCCGCGGGTATTCCGTCAGGACCTTATTCTTATCCTCCCCGACGTAAATGACGTCTGTTACTCGTGGCCCACCGATGCCGGGACGGTAGATAGTAGGCAACAACAGGTCCACCACCATGCCGGCCTCGATGACCTCCGTCCGGCCTTTACCGATGATAGGATAAAACTCCGACTGGCGCAGGCCTACGCCGTAACCCACCACGTCCAGGTAGTTGTTACCGTAGCCGGCCTTTTCCAGTACCTCCCTGGCAGCAGCGTCCACCTCGCCGGCTGTAACCCCCGGCCTTAAAGCCGCTATGGCCCGGCCCTGGGCCTCCAGCAGGATCTGGTATACCCGATCCTGTTCCAGCGGGATCTCCCCTACAGCCACAGTGCGGCACATCTTGGCACAGTAACCCTTATACGTGGCTCCCAGGTGGATGACTACCACTTCCCCGGAGGCTATCTCCTTGTTGCTGGCGCAGGGGTGGGTCAGAAGGGTACGTTCCCCCGACACCACCTGGGGCCGGAAGGAAGAGCCTCCGGAACCGGCCTTCAGCATGGCGTATTCCGCTTCGGCCAGAACCTCCAGCTCGGTGACGCCGGGCTTTACGCTTTTAATGGCTGCCTCCATGCCCCGGCAGGCGGCAGCCGCCGCTCGCCGCATGAGGTCGAGCTCGCCCGCTTCCTTAACGGCACGTATCCGGTAAAAGAGGTCGCTGGCCCCGACAAAGTTCCTCTCTGGAAAAGCCTGGCGCAGGCCATCGTAAAGGGCGAAGTCGACGAAGTAGCGCTCAAAGCCGATCCTGGGTTCCTTAAAGCCGTAAGCCCTGATCCGCTCGACAACTTTAGCGGCCAGGCCCTCCCGGGGGAAATAGTAGCCATAGGTGGTAAGCCCCGACTCCTGGCCCACATAATCAGCGTCCAGCCACAGGGTAACGGCGCAGGGTTCCCCCGCGCGGGGAATGAGGACCGCCAGGCACTCGATCTGGGTCAGGCCGGTAAAGTAGATGAGGTTTTCCCGGTTGACTACCAGAAGCAGGTCCAGGCCCTTCTCGGCCATCAACCGACGGCCCTTTGTAAACCGGTTAGCAAAACGGGGCGCCAAGGATGTCACCTCACCTGGTAATCTTCTTACACCATTAAATATACCACTGTCTTTTTAGAAGTGCAGTCGATAATGTACAATTACTGGGGGATAGACTGACGGAACTGGAATATTGGCCTTCAGCGGGGTCTAAGGTTCATCCAGCGGCGGTACAACCAGAGTGATTAAAGCAGGCTCGGCCCTTTTGATCATCTCATAATGGCGGTCATGATGGACCAGGATATACCCGTGCAGAAGCGCCGAGCTGGCAATCAAAACGTCTATCAGCGGCAGATTTAGCCCCTGACGCCGCAAGGCAAAATTCAGGCGAGCCGCCTTTTCCCACACCTCATCCTGGCGATCCAGCATTGCTACGGCATCGAGCTCCCTCTGCAACCTGTTAAACTGCTTTTCATTGATCGCTCCTGAAAGGATTTCTGCTTTAACAGGGGGTACAATAGCTACCTCCTCTTGTAGCAGAGACGCCTTAAGCCATTCTCTGGCCACCTGGTTACCCCGGCGGTGCAGGGCTTCAATCCAGGTAGAGGTGTCCACCAGGTATTTATTCATCGCGCCGCAGTTGCTCCAGTCCAGTCTGGGTCAGGTTAAGTTCCAAAGTGCCCAAACGTGAGGCCAACTCTTCCATCTTCCGGCGATGAACAAACTCGGCTAAAGCCAGGTTAACGGTTTCAGTCATTTTCTTGACATTTGCCAGGCGCATAGCTTCTTTGAGAAGCTTACGATCGACATATAACGTCGTCCTCATTATACATCACCTCTTGACATATATAATATCATAACATAAACCCGGAACAAAACAAAGGGAGGGAGACCTAAATGCCCTCAGGGTTTTAATCGGGGCAGCAGTTAAGATGTAAGCGGATGGCATTATGTATCCCCCAACCAGTGTGGAAAAAGACGCTAAAGAAAAAAGCGCCTATCCTCCCCTGAGAGGTATAGACGCCTGCGCAGGCTAATAGCACCCAAATAACTTAACTATACAGCTCCACAAACCCCGGTAACATCTCATCAGGATCGATTATTACGTCCAAAACGGCCGGTTGTCCATTACGAGTTGCCTCATACGCCCTTTGTAACGCCGGCCTGATTGCCCCGGGTTCGCTCACCCTTTCGCCATAACAGCCAAAGGCCCGGGCCAGCAGGGCAAAGTCCGGGTTCTTAAAGAGGGAACCGCTGTAGCGTTCCTTAAATGCCACCTTCTGGAAGTGCTGGATATAACCCAGGGAGTTGTTATTCATGATTATCACTATAATGGGGCTTTCATGCTGGACGGCGGTGGCCAGTTCCTGGCAGGTCATGGCAAAACCCCCGTCGCCTATAATTGCTACTACATTTTGTTCGGGTTTAACCAGCTTGCAGGCGATGGCGGCCGGTAAGGCGTAGCCCATGGGGGCTGCGGCGCCGGAGTTTATCCAGGTTTTAGGGCCAAAGCTACCTTCGTAGGTGGGCCAATAGTGGATATTGCCCGAGTCGCCAGTGTATATGGTGTCCCTAACAAAGAATTTACTAAGTTCATGGATCAGGCGCTGGGGTTTTATGGGGGTCTGGTCGCTGGCTGCAATTGGAGCCCAGGCGGCCGCCCACTTTTGTCTGCTGGTTTTAATCCTTTCGACGAACTGCTCCCGGGCGCTATTGTCGAGGCTTTCTTTCTTTAGCCCTGCGATTAAGGCCTGCAGGGTTGTACGCACGTCGCCAACTACGCCCACCTCGACGGGGTAATTTTTCCCTATCCTTTCGGGGTCGATATCTACCTGGACTATTTTAGTTTCTTTATTAATGGCCTTATAGTTATTAGTACCTGTGCTGGAGAATTTGCATCCTAAAGCCAGGATCAAATCGGCCTCATACAGGTGTTCATTGGCCCAGGGCAGGGCGTGCATCCCTACCCTGCCCAGGCACAGGGGATGGCCTGTGGGGATGGCGCCGAACCCATTAAAGGTCATGGCTACTGGTAAGGCCAGTAGCTCGGCCAACTCAATTATCTCGGCTGTGGCGGGATTGGCGGTATAGATCGTACCTCCACCTACAAGCATAACTGGCCTCTGGGCGGCGAGCAGTAACGCGGCTATCCGGGTAATCACTGCTGGATCGGCGCAGGGTTTCCCCTGGGGGCAGTGGTACCTAGCATCTAACCCTTGCGTTTGCTGGCCTGCTTCCGCCTGGAAGACGTTGATCGGTATATCAACATGGACCGGCCCGGGCCGTCCTTCCCGGGCTACCCGGAATACCTTATGGAAAGTCTCATTTACCCGGGAGGGCTCCAGCAGGGTGGTGTTCCACTTGGTAATCGGTTTGAACAAGGAGAGATGGTCACATTCCTGCATCCAGCCTTTATCGAGGACGCTGGTTGCGTTCTGCCCGGTGATGAAGATTGTTGGCGTGGAATCGGTAAAGGATAAATACACCCCTGTCACCAGGTTGGTGGCCCCGGGGCCGGTGGTAGCCAGGCAGAGGCCCGGTTTTCCTGTTAGTTTGGCGTAGGCGTCGGCCATATAGGCCGCGCATTGCTCGTGCCTGACTAATATGTTTTTAATATGGGAATCGTACAGGGCGTCGTATAAAGGGCAGGTCTGCGCCCCGGGCAGCCCGAAGATATATTCTACCCCTTCGTTTTCTAAGTACTTGACTATGGCCCTGGCTACATCTACCATCAGGTTTTACTCCTTTCATCTTCGCAGTATGTTTTAGCTGCCGCTTAACAGGCTGGGGTTCCCCACAGGTGTTAAGCTACCCCCTGCCTGATTGCCTCCAGATACCTGGCAAAACCTTCCCTTAGACCATACTGGGGCTGGTAGCCCAGCTCCTCCCTGGCCCTGGTGATATCTAAAGCCGCCGGCCACGTCTCTTTGCCACCCCCTACCACTTCTATAGCGGCGTCAGGTACCAGCTCTTTTAATACCGCCGCTGCCGCGGCTACGGTGGCTACTTCCCCGCCCAGGTTGAATACGTCTGCTTTTATCTCTTTTGCCTGGATTGCCAGCACAAAGGCCCGGGCCGCGTCCTCGATATTGAGCCAGTCCAGCCTTTTGTCGCCTTCGTAGATCACGGCCTTTTTTTGGGTGACTACGTCATAAAACATGTCCCGGGCTACATTAGAATACCCGCTGTACCAGCGGCCTTCGCCGTATATAACCGTTGGCCGCAGGGCAACAGTCTCCAGGCCATAGGTCTTCCGAAATTGCCGGGCCAGGTATTCGTCGAAGAATTTACAGGCACCATAGAGGGTGGTGGGGGCCGGGAGCTGGTCTTCCCCGACGGGTTCACGGTATAACTCCGGCGCCCCGTAAACTGCTACCGAACTCGCCCAGACCACCCTCTCGATGTCACATAACCTGCCTGCC
This sequence comes from Clostridia bacterium, assembly GCA_030445875.1. Taxonomy (GTDB): domain Bacteria; phylum Bacillota; class DSM-521; order Neomoorellales; family Neomoorellaceae; genus Neomoorella. Next base: position 1,039 of record JASUSX010000072.1, on the reverse strand, counting down.
TCCAGGAGATTGTTAAAACCGGTGCAGTTTACTTTGACTGCTCTGGTGGGGTACTTCTCCTGGAGGACGATATCGCGAAAATAAGCCAGGTGAATAATCTTGCGGACCTTATGTTCTTTTATGACGTCTATAATGCTTTCCAGGTCGACGATATCCCCTCTGCTGTAGTTTATCTTCTCTTTGATACCTTCCAGGCGGCTACTTAAGGGCGCGTTATCAAAAACTACTACCTGTTCTCCCCTGGCTACCAGTTGCTTTGCTATCCGGCTGCCTAAAAACCCGTTGCCACCAGTTACGAGGATCATCAGACCACCCCTTTAATTTAGTAACAGTAACAAAATACACCAAACTCCCCCCGCTTTACATTTCTACTATGGCCCTTAAAGATTTTTCTGAGCGCCTGGCTAGCATGGTGATGGTCTCGTTTATCTTTTCTAAAGAACAGGTATGGGTAACCATATCTTTAACTACCAGCTTTCGGCTTTCTACCAGGTCGATTAAATAAGGGATTTCACCCGGTAAAGAGGCGTAGGAACCCGTAACGTCAACCTCATCCTTAAATAACCGCTGGGGTTCTAAAGGGAAGGGGTGGACAGAGGCGCCCACCAGCACTACCCGCCCGCCCCTGCGGACGGAAGCTATGGCCTGGTGGTAGGTACGGGGATTACCGATAAACTCCATGGCGGCGTCTATCTCCCCGGCCATGGACCTTAAAACAGGGACAATATCCCGATCTTTATCCGCGCGTAGCACCTGCCAGGCCCCCTTGGCCAGGGCCATCTCCAGTTTCCAGTCTTCGAGATCGATAGCAATCACCCGGGCGCCATAAATCCTGGCCGCCACCTGGATGGCATTAAGGCCGAGGACGCCGGCCCCAAAGATAGCTATTACTTCATCCCTGGCTAAATTCAGCTTGCTGACAGCGTGAAAGGCGGTGGACAGCGCATCGGCTATGATTGATCCCTCTGCAAAAGAGATTGTAGCGGGCAAGCGTACCAGATTGCGGGCCGGTACCTTCAGGTACCCGGCATAAGCGCCA
>JASUSX010000071.1 GCA_030445875.1 Clostridia bacterium | reverse complement strand
AGGCAAAATACTCCTATGCAAGAATCATGCCAGCCATGAAAAACAATTGCCCCAACAAATAACATCCCACCGGCCTGTTAACAAAAATCAACCTGTCGTTAAGCAAGCAAACTAAACGACTACCTGCTTTAGCAGGTAGGTTTGCCATGGCTATAAGCCGACTGAATTAGCCGCCACCTTTGCTTTTTTTCAACTTCTTCCAAAGGGTGGTCCGGTCTATCCCCAGGAAGCTGGCCAGGGCGGTTTTGGTCATGCCGCTCTCGGCCAGCATCTGCTCCAGCAGGTTCTTCTCCAGCTCCTGCCATGTTTCCTTCCAGCTGCCTTTCTCAAGCAGGTTTAACCTGCTGCCTGGACTGGATTCCCGCCGGCTCTCTGCCAGCAACTGTTGCAGCAGTTCGTCTTGATCGGGGTGCTGGCCGGCCAGGGCTACGAAGCGCTCGCTGAAGTTCATAAGCTCCCGCACGTTGCCGGGCCAGGAGTATTCCTGGAGCAGATGGACGCTATGCAGGTGGTCCGGGTTGAGGCGCCGCCCCAGCCGGCGGCTGAAGGTACGTACAAAGTGGAAGTTGTGTTCCAGGTTCTGGAGGCGGGAGGCTTCAAAGAAGGTGACTACCGTGCCGGCAGTCTGGGTGCCTACCCGCACGGGGACGATGTTGGCCATGATGGAGAGGCTGTCCAGTTTGAAGAGTTTGCCGGTCAGGGGGCTGTCGGCCCGACCGTTGAAAAGTGTTTCAATAGTATTGGAGGTAGTTTTTAAAACTTCAGTTGCTTTTCTCCCTATTAGCTGTTCGCGGGGGGTTTTTAAGATTTCCGTGGCGGCGCTGTTGGCATAGGCGATTTCGTTGTCCCCTTCCAGGAAGAGGATTTTACCACAACGCCTCTTTTTCCTGCTTCTATGATTTATAGCAAATTACATGCCAAAGTAAAAACGTTTAATATTTATTGGCTTTGGCCTGATGATGTTGACTTTAGTTTACATCTTGTTTATTTTTATTTACAGTATTGCGTGGATAATTATCGCGCCCTCGTCTACCTGCAAATCAACGGGTGTGCCTTCCCTCCGGGAGCAGGTGGTCTGGGGTTGTTACCTAACGTAATTCTTTAAACAGGGGGTCAGAGTCTGCGCTTCTCTTCGATAATTGCCAGCCTTGCGTTGGAAATAAAAATGATGTCCGGCTGGTAGGTTTCTTGATACTCGTCCACTTTACCCTGATACCTGGCAATGACTTGCCGAAGATTACCTGGAAGGGGCCAGGGCTATCAGCGACATTACCGCTAGTGACATTACCATGCCGGTAAGACTTTGAAGGTATCGGCAGGTAAAAACATTGTTCCTGTGCCGACAAGGATGGAAATACCTACCACGAAAGTTTCCCGGTCAGTGAATTGGATCCGGCTGTATTCCTAGAGGCCGAAAACGAACAGGGTACAGGCCGTAACCATCATAGCGGCATTGCTGACCGGGCCTGGAATACTGGCCAGGATCATGCCGATAGCCGGCTGAAAGCCAAGGCAAATAAGCATCCCTGCCGCCAGGATAAAGGGCGGTGCCGGGGCTGTTTTCGGCGCCAAAAAGCTGAAAGGCATAGCCGTCAAGGGGACCGGCGGTATTAAAATCAACAATCCCACCCGACTCATGGCTTATTTAGCCGGGCCGGTGGAAAACAAATTTTCAGGTAGCGGCGGAGGCCTGCTGGGTTCAGTTGTCGACCGGAAGAAGTACGGTACACCTTTTACTTTAAACATCACCAATGCCATCGGCATTCTCCCCACCCGCAACTTTTTATATGGTCAGTACGATCTGGCTGGAGAGATTGACGCCGAAGCCTTCCGCCGCAAAGTGGTTGTTGCCGATAAGGCCTGCTATGCCTGCAGCATGGCCTGCACCAAATTTAGCCGGGCCAGGACCGGCCCCTATAAAGGCGCTGAAGTGGGCGGTCCTGAGTACGAAACGAACGCGCTCTTCGGGGCCAACATTGACAACCCTTCCCTGGAAGCCATTGTTTGTAAACCCAAGGTTGCGGCTGGTGATTACCCCCCGCTCGTAGGTAATTGATTGTTAGCCTAACTTTACTAACCGCGTGGCGACAGCCAGCAAACTAATCAGCCCCAAAGCCGCTCCCACCGCCAGGCCGGCTGGGGCCCCCCACAGGTGGGCGATACTGCCGCTGAACAGGCTGCCGATGGGCGTTACCCCGCCAAAAACAAGGGAATAGACGCTCATGACCCGGCCCCGTAAATTGTCGGGAACATTCAATTGCAGGGTGGTATTGACCGAGGCGGTAAAGGTGATCATGGACCAGCCGGTGAACCCCAGGAATAAAAGGGCCAGGGTATAGGATCGGGTACTGGCCAGGAGCAGCTGGAAAAGGCAGAGGCCGGTAGCTCCACCCAGGAGTAACCTTAGCCTGGGACCATGCCTGCTGATTACCGCCAGGATCAGTGCCCCGCACAAAGCACCTACCCCCGAGGCCGACATGAGCAAGCCATAGCCTTCCGCTTGCTGGCCCAGGGTATCCCGGGCCAGGACGGGAATCAGGACCGTAAAATTCATGGCAAAGATGCTAAGAAGGGCCATCAGGACTATGGTATGCAGGACCATAGGTGTCCGGCGGATGTATTGCAGACCTTCGACGATCTTTTCCCCCACCCGTGCTGCCGCCGGCTGTTGAGCGTACCCCTGACTTTGCTCCGGGACGCGGATCAACAACAGGCCGGCGATTACCGCGATAAAGCTGGCTCCATTGAGCAGGAAACTGGCCGCCATACCCAGGCGGCCAATGACCAGTCCGGCCAGGGCCGGCCCCACAATCCGGGCGGCGTTAAAAACCGAAGAATTAAGGGCGATGGCATTCATTAGATCTTCCTTACCTACCATCTCCACCACAAAAGACTGGCGGGCCGGCATGTCAAAGGTATTGACCGTGCCCAGCAGTCCCGCCAGGATCAAGACCATCCAGTAACGTACAACCCCCGTCAGGGTCAGAACACCCAGGATAAGGGCCAGCAGCATCAGGCTGGTCTGGGTAAAAATCAGCAGGCGTCTTTTGGGTACTCGGTCGGCTATCACCCCAGCAACCAGGGCCAGGACCAGCAGGGGCGTAAACTGGACGGCGCTGACCACCCCCAGCAAGAAGGGCGAATTGGTCATCTGCAAGACCAGCCAGCCCTGGGCCATATTCTGCATCCAGGTGCCCATTAGGGAGATTAACTGCCCGGACCAAAAAAGGCGGAAGTTAGGATGTCTTAAGGCCGCCAGGGCTTGCCAGCGACCGGCTCTCTTCACCGGGGCTGCTTCCATACCCATACCTGGACTACTCCCCATTGCCTAAAACTGATCCCCTTGGGCGTGCAGCGATCCCGTAACCGGCAGAGCAATCTCTATCTCTTTCCCCTTTACATAGATTTCTAAGGTTGGCGAGGATTACCCGCAGGGCGGTATTCAGCTGCCCGGCGTCCGGGGCATTGGTCTCGTCTAGCCTGGCCATGGCCTTGGCCAGAACAGCAGAACGGAAGCTTAGAATCCCTGCCAGGAACTCCTCCCCAGCTGCAGTCAGGCTGAGGAAAACCAGGCGGCGGTCGTTTTCATCCCGCCAGCGCCGAACCAGGCCCTCTGCCACCAAACCATCCACCAGGCCGGTGACCGTCCCCGGCGCCAGCAAGAGTCGCCGCTGCAATTCCCCCATGGTCAGCTTTTGCCCCCGGGGCAGGTTGCTCAAGACCCAGAAACGGGCCATGGTCAACCCTTTCTCACCTAAATAGTTCCGGGTATAATGATTCATGAGATGGTTTATCTGCCGCAGTAAGTATTCCAGTTCCCGGGTTGCCTCTGCCGGACCGTCCAACGCCTTTCGCCTCCCGAATATTTTGGAACGCAAATATTAATTTTAGCCCTGGCTCTCCCATTTGTCAACCAGCGAGTTAAGCCTTTCGCGCAGCTTCGTATAAGTATCTAAAAGCCCGCTGTGGTTTAGTAAAGCCGTTGAAGAAGGCTACTACATGAACGACCAGGAGTGGACTGAAATCCACCTGGCGGAAGTCTTCCAGCGGGTTAAGGAACCATCTACGTTACACCCTACCGGGAACGCCGGGCTGTTATGCCTTGGTAGAGGGAAGGTGAACCCGGCCGGGCTTTTAAAGTTTGGCAGGCCAGCCATCGCTGGTAAAAGCTCATCCTCCCTTCTGTTCCGGCCGGGTTTTAGCTCCCTGGTCTAAAGCATAAATAAAGACTAAAACCTCAGCTACAACCTGGTACAGTTCTACCGGGATTGCCGACCCGATAGCCAGGCCTGCCAGCATCTCCGCCAGGTCGGAGTCCCGGTAGACGGGGATGCCGGTCTCCCTGGCTTTGGCGATGATTTTATCTGCTATCTGCCCCTTGCCGGAGGCTACTACTCGAGGAACCTGATCCAGGTCGTCGTTATAGCGCAGGGCCACTACCTTTTTAACCTTGTCCTGAGGGGTCATTGTATGCCCCGGCCTCCTTTGCCATGATAAAGCTAAACCTTTTTATCCAGCAGGCCCGGCCCTATAGTGATATCCTTCGGTTCAACCAGCAGGGGTAAAAGCTGTCCGGGGATGGCCCCAACCTGCCACTTATAGCCATGCAGACGATACCCCAGACTGGCAAAACCTTCCTGTAAATCTGGCCAGGCTGCGTCTATTAACTGGCCCACCCATTCCTTTTCTACCTGCCCCTGGACCTTTACCTCCCCCTGCCAGGTCCTGATTTCCAGTGACAGCGATCCCAGATTTTCTGTATGTAAAAGAATGGTCATAGTAAAATTCCGGCTATCAACTGGCTCCGTCCTACCGCCCTCTTTCCGGATCACCAGTTGCCCCCAGGTGGTTACCTCTCCCTCCTGCTGGATGGGTAAAGCAAAATAGAAGTAACCTTGCAGCCCGTTATCCCTGGCACCAGTTTGGAATACCTGTTGTCCGGCCAGTTGCCCGGCAATCCTTTCCCCGGTATGGAGAAGTTCCCTGGCCGTGGCCTCCTGGCCGCTTTCCCGGGCGGCCTGCTTGACTACCTGCAGCAGGGAGTTTAGTTTCTCTCTTAGCTCGTTTAAGGGTAAGAGCCGGCTAGCAGACCGGGTCTGGCCTTGCTGGAGCCGTTTTTCCATGCTCCTGGTATTTTCGACGAGGGGGCTCCCTTCAGGTAACTGTAAGGACAGCAGGTTAAACAATTGTAGCGCTAACCTTTCCCTGCCTTCCCCGGGTTTGAGGACCAGGGATGCCACCATGTTTTTCACCTGATTGTAAATATCTTTGGCCCTCTCTCCCTTCTCGCCTTCCAGCCCGGCCAGCAACCCGGCCAGGGAAGGGATAAAGCGGGCCAGCCTGGTTATTCCTTCCCTTCCTTTTTCTCCCTCCTGCTGCATAAACTCCTGCAGGTACCTGAGGGTCTCAGCCCGCATTGGGATCCCCATCTTAAGGGCCTGCAGGGCTACGTCCATCCCTTCTTTACCTGGAGGGCCAGGGTAATTTACAGCCGCCGCACCCTCCGACATGGTTGCTTCGCCAGAGAAGCAGCTCACAGCCTGCTCTACTTGCCTCAACAACTCCGGTTGCAAGGGTAGCCGGTAAGCCAGAAATTTTTGCACCAGGGAGCGGTAGAGGGGCGTATCCTTGAACCCCAGCCGGGCAAGGATGGTCCTCAAATCGTCATTTATTACCTGGCCATCTTGGAAAAGTACTTTCATCAGACACTGGTTCCCCTGCTGCTCCTGGACCTGAAGGCTGAGGGTCTGGCCTGGTATCAAAGGCAGGGAGGAATGAGCCAGGATCTCCCGGCCCTGGATGTCCAGGAGAAAAGCACCCTCCACCACCTGGCCGATTACCCGCCCCTGGAGGATCTGTCCCACTTGCCAGGCCAATCCCCGGCTATCCCTGACAGGGCCCGCCGGGATAGCCAGGGTTTTATTAGTACCACCAGGCAAATCGCCCAAGATTATGTTCATAAGTAGACACCCTTTTTTAGCATTGGTTTCCGCAATCCCATGGGGTGCGAAAGATTAAGGGAATCCGTTATCGAGCTTGTCTCGCGGAAGTTTGTCATTGCTATTTTAACATACCGGCCGTAACAGGTGAATAATCTCGCTCCGTACCACGGACCTGTTCCTCAGGGGTCGGCTGCTAAGATTCATCTGGCTTTGTCCACCTATAAGTGGCCAAAATAAGGCCCATCCCTTGACACGGGCTAACAAAAGGTGAAAAATATACCTGGACGAGCTAAACGAAGGAGATGATCGTTTGGAACTCTACAAAGCTATGCAAACCCGGCGCAGCATCCGCAAATATAAACCCGATCCGGTTCCCAGAGAGGTTATAACCAGGATCCTGGAGATAGCCACCTGGGCTCCCTCGGGCCTTAACTGGCAACAGTGGCACTACCTGGTGGTTACTGGCCCTAAAAAGGAAGAGCTGGCCCGGAGTTATGGACGAATTGTAGAATTCGGTATGCCGCCGGCGGGGCAACGGACCCCCCAACAGGAAGGATTTCTGCAGTGGTCTAAAACCCTGGGCGGGGCACCGGTGGCCATAGTCGCCCTAAGTCCTGCCCACGGCCAACCAGGTGTCCGTAAAATGAACCTGGAGAGCGTGGCCGCCTCCTTCTGCCACCTGCTTTTAGCCGCCACCAATGAAGGCCTGGGTACCTGCTGGATGACCGGACCGTTAAATAATGAACCAGAGCTGCGTAAGGTCCTGGCTATCCCCGCTGATAAAGAAATTGTCGCCGTAACACCCCTGGGCTATCCAGATGAAAACCCCGCTGCCGCACCACGTAAAAGCCTGGAGGAAGTCGTCACCTGGCTTGGCTTTCAAGGAGAATAATCTTGCTGCGCATACTTTTTCTTTTCAATGCTGTTCCCGGTGAGAAGCGCCGGGGTCCCTTTAGTGACTGCCTTTCCTGGCAGACAGTCCACCGTATTTACCGGGCCCTACTGGAAGGCGGTAACGAGGTTTATCCCCTTAACGCGCGCAGTAGCGTACAGGTGGAAAAATCCTTGCTCCGCTTACCCCAACCCCACCTGGCCTTTGTCCTGGCGGAGGGTTACCTGGACGAACCCGTTACCCTGTATGACGGGAGTGGTGCCGCCGCCGTGCGCCTTTTACTCCAGCGTCACGGTATTCCAGCCAGCCATTCCTCGGTAGCGGCCATGGAGATATGCCGCCACAAACACCTTACCTATCAAGTTTTACAGCAGGCCGGTTTGCCGGTACCGCCCCACCGGCTTCTGCGGCCAGGCCGGGAACTCCTAGCGCAGCAACTGGATGAAATTGAAGAGGAGAAGGGGTTCCCCCTTTTCATTAAACCGGATGGGGGCGGCAACAGCATCGGCGTCGGCCCCGAATCGGTGGTCTTTAACCTGGCCCAATTGGCAGACCGGGTTAAGGCGCTCCAGGCGGCCCTGGGCGATTTGCCTGTCCTGGTAGAAAAATACCTGCCGGGGCAGGAGTATACCGTCGGCCTTATTGGCTGTTCCCCCTTTTACGTCCTGCCTGCCCTGGGCTTTCTCTCCCGGGAAGTCAGGACCGCTACCATCAAGGGTAACCCCCACGAAATGGAACATATCTTCCCCACGGACAGGCGTTATTACTACTTCCGGGAACTCGCGGGCAGGGTACTGGAGGCTATTGGCGGCAAGGATGCTTTACGGATCGACCTGCGGGCGGATAGCGTGGGAAAGATATACATCATCGATGTCAACGGCACCCCCTCCCTGAGTCCCCTGGCTTCCCTGACCACCATGGCCCTGGCCACCGGTCTGAGCTACAGCCAATTTATCAACTGCCTTCTCTACCAGTCCCTGCTGGAATATGGCCTGCCTGCCGGCAGCAAACTGCAGGATCTTATAGCCCCGGCCCTGGCCCTCCTTTACCCCTACCGGCAGGACAGGCACCCATCCAGGGTATCTACCGCTTAAAGTGGAGGCCAGAAATGATTACACCCAAATTAGCCCTGGAGGACGTAACCCTGCAGCGCCCCGGCCGCAATGCCGCGGGGGAATTCGCGTCCAGCGTTATTCTGAACAGAGTAACCACTTCCTTCCCGCGGGGGCAGATCACCGCTGTCCTGGGGCCTTCCGGTGCCGGCAAATCCAGCCTGTTAAGGCTCCTAAACCGCCTGGAGGACCCGGCCTCCGGCCAGATTACCCTTGATGGCGAGGACCTGAAAAGCCTTAACATCTTTACCCTGCGGCGGCGGGTGGGGATGGTCTGGCAACTGCCTACCCTCTTCCCCGGTACAGTGGTGGAAAACATTACCTACGGTCCCCGCCTGCGGGGCATAACGCCCGCCAGGGCCAGGTCCAAAGCCGAGGAATTGATCCTGATGGTGGGCCTGGAGGCCGGGCTTCTGGATCGCCCAGCTGACACCCTCTCCATCGGCCAACAACAACGGGTATCCCTGGCCCGTACCCTGGCCAATGAGCCGGAGGTTTTACTCCTGGATGAGCCAACATCGGCCCTGGACCCCGGGGCCGCGGCCAATATCCTGCACCTGATGGTCGATCTGAAATCACGCTTGGGGCTGACCCTGATCTTTATTACCCACATCCTGGAACAGGCCCGCCAGGTCGCCGACCAGGTCCTCTTGCTGCATCACGGCGAAGCAATAGAGGCAGCTCCGGCCGGGGAGTTCTTTAACGCACCCCGGGACCAGCGCAGCCGGCTCTTCCTGGCCGGTCAACTGGAGGTGTAGCTTATGCAGTACATCAACATTGGCATCGGCGATATCGGCCTGGCCCTGGTCCTGGTAGGCATTACCCTGGCTATTTCTTTATGGCAACGGCTGGACCTCCACGGCGATCTATTTATCGGCACCATCAGGACCTTTATCCAGCTCATGGCAGTCGGTTACCTGTTGCAGGTAATCTTTAACCTTAACCGCTGGTACCTGGTAATCCTGGCCCTGGCGGTTATGTTGCTGGTAGCCGCCGGTAATGCCTTTCGCCGCCAGCAGGAACGCTGGCCGGGTTTATTCTTCGTTATGCTCCTGGCCATAGCCCTGGGGGGATGTA
>JASUSX010000070.1 GCA_030445875.1 Clostridia bacterium | reverse complement strand
TGCCCCCGAGGATAACCCCTTCATGGCCGGGGCCTTCCACGGCCCCGGCGAACCGGAGTGTGTGGTCAATGTGGGCATTAGCGGCCCCGGGGTGGTGCTGGCCGCCGTTCGCCAGCACCCGGAAGCCGACCTGGGCCAGCTGGCGACGGTCATTAAGAACACGGCCTTTAAGGTAACCCGCATGGGGGAACTGGTGGGCCGGGAGGTTTCCGCCCGGCTGGGAGTGCCCTTTGGCATTGTCGATCTTTCCCTGGCACCGACCAATGCCCTGGGGGATAGCGTAGCCGAGATCCTGGAGGCCATGGGCCTGGAACGCTGTGGTGCTCCCGGCACCACCGCCGCCCTGGCCTTGCTCAACGATGCCGTAAAAAAGGGCGGCGCCATGGCCTCTTCCTATGTGGGGGGGTTAAGCGGCGCCTTCATCCCGGTAAGCGAGGATAACGGCATGATCCGGGCGGTGCAAAAGGGGGCGTTGAGCCTGGAGAAACTGGAAGCTATGACCGCCGTCTGCTCGGTGGGGCTGGACATGTTTGCTATTCCCGGCGACACGCCGGCAGAGGCTATTGCCGCCATTATTGCTGATGAAGCGGCTATCGGCATGATCAACAACAAAACCACCGCTGTGCGAGTCATCCCCGTGCCTGGGAAAAAGCCCGGTGACATGGTTGAGTTCGGCGGCCTCCTTGGTCGTGCTCCGGTGATGGCAGTTAACCCTTTCAGCCCCGCGGCCATGATCCGCCGCGGTGGCCGCCTCCCGGCCCCCCTGCAGGCTCTGGGGAACTAATGCACAATGAAAAAGCGCTTCCTGGACGGAAAGGCAAATATCATAGTGTGGCCGCCTGGCTCCCGAGTTCGAGATTCTCATGGACCGGTACGGCAATAAAAGACCATAAAACCGAACAAAGAAAGTCAGCTTCTGGGAAACTTAACCAGGGGTTGGCTTTTTTACGTATAAACGGGCCTGGCGGCGGTCGATAATATAGCAGAGCGATAATAACCGAGGTGAAGGTAATGGCTGATAGCAAGCAGCCGGGTCCGCCGAAGAAACCCCTGACCCTAGCGGAACAGGTCATGCAGCAAAAGCAAACCTACGACCAGCAAGCCTACCAGCGCCTGGCGGACGGCGTTAAACCCAGGCACAATGTCCTGGTTAACGCCCTCAACGCCTTCTGGGTTGGAGGGAGCATCGCCGCCCTGGCTCAGATTATCACCCTTATCTTTATTGCCACCGGGGCCAACCCCCAGGATGCATCTACGGCGGCAACGATAATCATGGTCTTCCTGGGCGCCTTCATGACTGGCCTGGGCATTTACGATGAAATCGGTAAAGTCGCCGGCGCCGGTTCCATTATCCCCATTACCGGCTTTGCTAATTCCATTGTTGCCCCGGCCATGGAGTACAAACGAGAAGGCTTTGTCTTTGGCGTAGCGGCACGGATGTTTACCATTGCCGGCCCGGTGCTGGTGTATGGCTTTGTAGTTTCCGTCCTGATCGGACTGATTGCTTATTTTCTCAAGTAAGCCCTGGAAGAGGTGAAAATATTTGAGCGCACCCAAGAGGGTAGGGCAACACACCCTCCAGTTTGCCAACCCGCCGGTGATTGTAGCCACGGCGTCTGTAGTGGGGCCCAAGGAGGGGGAGGGTCCCCTGGGCCAGACCTTCGATATAGTTATCGACGACAGCTATTTCGGCGAGGAAACCTGGGAGAAGGCCGAGCGCAAAATGTTGGAAGAAGCTGTCAAACTGGTCGTCGCTAAAGCCCAGCTAAAACCCCAGGACATCGACTTTCTCCTCGCCGGCGACCTGCTCAACCAGACCATCTCCGCCAATTACGCCGCCCGCACCCTGGGCATACCCTTTCTGGGCCTCTACGGCGCCTGCTCCACTATGTACGAGGGCATGGCCCTGGCAGCCATGCTCATCGACGGGGGGTTCGCCCACCATGTGGTGGCTGCCTGTAGCAGCCACTATGATACAGCCGAACGCCAGTACCGCTTTCCTACCGAGCAAGGGGTGCAGCGGCCGCCAACGGCCCAGTGGACAGTCACCGGGGCGGGGGCAGTCCTGATGGCCCCGGTAGGCAATGGGCCCCGAATCACCCACGCTACCATCGGCCGCGTGCTGGACGTAGGCATCAAAGACCCCACCGATATGGGTTCGGCCATGGCCCCGGCAGCCGTCGATACCATTATCCGCCACTTCCAGGATACCAGTCGCGGCCCCATTGATTATGACCTGATTATAACCGGCGATCTGGGCCGGGTGGGGCACGAGATCGCCACCAAACTCCTGGGCGAGCAAAAATACGATGTATCCCACAACTACAGCGACTGCGGCATCCTCATTTACGACCACGAGCGCCAGGACACCCATGCCGGCGGTAGCGGTTGCGCCTGCTCAGCGGTAGTTTTTGCCGGCCACTTAATGGGTAAACTAAACGAAGGGCGTTACAAGCGCATCCTGGGCGTCGGTACCGGCGCCCTCCTAAGCACCACGGCCACCCAGCAGGGTGAATCCATCCCCGGCATTGGTCACGGAGTAGTTATCGAAAAGCTGGGGTAGGAGGTATAAGACGGTGAGTATCATCATGGCCTTTATCATCGGCGGCCTGATTTGCCTGGTAGGGCAGCTCATTATGGACCTCACACCCTACAAGGTAACGCCGGCCCATATCCTGGTGGGCTTTGTTACCGGGGGAGCAGTCTTAAGCGCCCTGGGCCTGTACGGCCCCCTGGTGAAAATAGGCGGTGCCGGCGCCACCATCCCCATCAGTGGATTCGGCCACCTTCTCGCCCAGGGTACCCTGGAAGCCGTCCGGGCCAAAGGGCTCCTGGGGGCCTTCACCGGCGGCATCACCGCCGGCGCCGCCGGTATTGCCGCGGCAGTCATCTTTGGCTTTTGTATGGCCGTCTTATTCAATCCCCGGGGATGAAGGGGGAACAAAAACAATGACCATCCTGGGCGATATCGTTAAAGTCGACAGAAAAGTCGATGTCAACGTTAACTGGATAATGCAAGAGCTGGGGGTTGACCAGAGCTTCGACGTGATCCGGCGCGACATCACCCTGGCCGGCCGCCGGGCCACTTTATTTTATATCAATGGCCTGGTTAAAGACGAGATCATGACCTATATACTGACCTCTTTTTCCCGGCTGGAAGAAGAGGACCTGACCCCCAACGCCTTCTTAAAGGTATATAAAAAATATGTCAGCTATATCCAGGTAGAAGACCTGGATGACCTGCACAAAGCCGTCGATAAGATCCTGTGCGGTGAAATCGCCCTTATTGTTGACGGTTTTAATAAAGTCATCTCTATCGATGTCCGCAAATACCCGGCGCGGATGCCCGAAGAATCCGACCTGGAAAGGGTGGTGCGAGGTTCACGGGATAATTTTGTCGAAACCCTGCTGTTCAACACCAACCTTTTGCGCCGCCGGGTACGCGACCCCAAGCTGCGTACCGAGATCCTTCAGGTAGGCAGCCGCTCCAAGACCGATGTGGCGGTGGTCTATATCCAGGATATCGCCAACCCCCGCCTGGTGGATACGATTAAAGAAAAAATCAAGGCCATAAAAATGGACGGCCTGCCCATGGCCGAGAAATCCCTGGAGGAATTTATCTTCCGGGGCAGTTTCTGGAACCCCTTCCCCCGGGTGCGTTACACGGAACGGCCGGACGTGGCAGCAGCCCATATCTTTGAAGGCCACATCCTGGTTATGGTAGATACTTCCCCCAGCGTGATGATTTTGCCCACTACCCTGTTTCATCACCTGCAGCATGCGGAGGAATTCCGCCAGTTGCCCCTGATTGGGACCTTTTTACGCACCGTGCGTTTCCTGGGGGTTATTGCTTCCGTGTTCCTACCGCCCCTGTGGCTGCTGTTTTCCCTGCAGCCGGAACTGCTACCGCCCAACCTCGCCTGGATCGGCCCCAAAAAGCTGGGTGCCATTCCTCTGGCCTGGCAGTTTATCTTTGCCGAGATGGGCATTAACCTCATGCGTATGGCAGCTATCCATACGCCTACGGCCCTGGCCACAGCCCTGGGCCTGATCGCTGCCGTCCTGATTGGTGAAATCGCCGTGGCCGTAGGGTTTTTCAACCCGGAAGTGATTCTTTACATGGCCATCGCGGCCGTGGGTATCTTTTCTACCCCTAGCTATGAACTGGGGATGGCCAATACGTTGATGCGGATTGCCCTGTTAATCGGGGTGGGCTTATTCCGCCTGCCCGGGTTTGTGGCGGTAACCATGGGCACCTTTTTGCTGCTCATGACTACCAAGTCCTTTGGCCTGCCGTATCTGTGGCCCCTCATTCCCTTTAACGGCAGCGCCCTGAAGGATATCTTCGTCCGGCCGCCGGTACCCCTGCAAAAACTGCGGCCGCGGGTGCTGCACCCCCTGGATTTAGACCGGCAGCCCTACCCGGAGCCAGCCCGCAAACCCTTACCCCGGGAAGCTGCAGGGCAACAGGAGAAAAGGCAACAGGAAAAAGAGAAGCGCATCTGGCCCGAATTTATGGATGATGGGGATGAAAAGCGTGAAAAATAAGCAGTGGCGACTGGGGGTACCGCGCGCCCTCCTTTATTATTACTACGGCCCCTGGTGGGAAGCCTTTTTTCAAGCCCTGGGGGTGGAAACGGTAGTCTCCCCGCCTACTGGCAGGGAAATTATGGACCGGGGGGTCGGCCTGGCCGTAGCCGAAGCCTGCCTGCCAGTAAAGGTCTACTACGGCCACGCCGCCTGGTTGGCGCCGCGGGTGGACGTCCTCTTTGTGCCTCGCCTGGTGAGCGTTGAGCATAAAGCTTTTATCTGTCCCAAACTCATGGGCTTGCCCGACATGCTCCGGGCGGCGATTAAGGATTGCCCGCCGGTGCTTGCCCCTACCGTTGACCTGGCTCGCAGGCCGGATGAGGGCCTGCAGGCGGCCATCCGGGCTATAGCCCGGGCCCTGGACGTCAGGGTAGGGGAGGCAGCGGCGGCCGGGGAAACAGCCGGGGCCAGGTACCGGGAATGGCTGGCCCGGCAGAGGGAAGCGGGGGCCTGGCTGGGTAATGGCCCACCCGGTGGCTGTCCTGCTGGCAGGAGCCCCAGCCCTGGAGAAGGGCAGGCGGCCAGAGGAGCCGTGCCCCTTACAGTGGGTGTTATCGGCCACAGTTACCTCCTGTATGACCGTTACCTGGGCCTGGATATTCCCAATAAAATCGCCCGTCTGGGCGGGCGGGTGGTCCTCCCCGAGAACCTGGCCCCCGAAGCAGGGGAAAGGGCCTGCCACCAGTTACCTAAACGCCTGTACTGGACCCTGGGACGCAAGATTATGGGCACAGCCCTCTACCTGATGGAGCAGGCCAGCATCGATGGCCTCATTCACCTTACGGCCTTTGGCTGCGGCCCCGATTCCCTGGTCGGCGACCTGGCCGAACGTTATGCCCACCGCCGGAGCAAACCCTTTTTACTACTAACCTTAGACGAGCATACCGGTGAGGCCGGCCTGAACACTAGGCTGGAGGCCTTTATGGATATGCTGAAGCGGAGGCGAACAGCGTGAAGGTAACCTTCCCCCACATGGGCCATCTGTGGCTGGTGCTACAAACGGCCCTGGAGGGCATCGGCCTGGAGGTAGTTGTGCCACCCCCCTGTACCCGCCGCACCCTGGAACTGGGTGTGCGCCATGCGCCGGAGTCGGCCTGCCTGCCCTTAAAGGTCAACCTGGGTAATTTCCTGGAAGCCAAAGAGCTGGGCGCCGACACCATCGTCATGGCCGGCGGGGTGGGACCCTGCCGTATCGGCTACTATGCCCAGGTGCAGCGGGAGATCCTCCGGGATATAGACTGTGAGTATGAAATGGTGGTTTTTGAACCGCCCGACGTCCACTTTTCTGAAGTCTGGGATAAGGTTAAATACTTAAACCGCCGTCCCTGGCAGGAGGGAGTAGGCGGGGTTATCCTGGCCTGGCAAAAGGCCTGCGCCGTGGACGCCCTGGAGCAGGAAGTGCAACGCCTGCGACCCCGTGAAGAAAGGCCGGGCCAGGCCGATGCCGTTTTCCGCAGGGCCCTGCAGGGGCTGGCTGCCGCCGGCAACCGGCGGGAGATTAACCGGCTGGTCAAAGAAAGCAGAGCAGAGCTGGCTGCTATTCCCCGGCAACCCGAGGTATCCTTACTCAAAATCGGCATTGTCGGCGAAATCTATACCGTCCTGGAGCCCCTGGTCAACCTGAATATCGAAAGGCGCCTGGGTGCCCTTGGGGCGGAGGTGGTGCGCGGCTTGTTTTTAAGCCGCTGGATCAACGACAACCTGTTCCGGGGCCTCCTGCCCCTGCCCGGCCATCACCCGGAGAAAACAGCGCCACCCTTCTTAAACCACTTTGTCGGTGGCCACGGCTGGGAGTCGGTGGGGGATACGGTCACCTTTGCCCGGCAGGGGTGCGACGGGGTCATCCAGCTGGCTCCCCTGACCTGTATGCCGGAGATTGTCGCCCACTCGGTTATGCCCGCTGTCCAACAGGCTAAAGGCATCCCGGTGATGACCATCTACCTGGACGAACAAACCGGGGAAGCCGGCCTGCAGACCCGCCTGGAGGCTTTTGTCGACATGCTGCGCCGGCATAAGAACAAGATAGTAGGTTAGAAGGAGGATTTGCTAAATCATGTCAGCGATTTACTTGGGCATCGACGTCGGCTCCGTCAGCACCAATGTCGTGGTCCTGAACCAGCAGTGCCAGTTACTTACCTCCGTCTACTTGCGGACCCACGGCCAACCCATCCTGGCCATCCAGGAGGGCCTGCGCCGTGTGGTCGCAACCCTGGGCCGGGACCTGGAGGTCGCCGGGGTCGGTACCACCGGCAGCGGCCGCGGCCTGGCGGCCGTCATGACAGGGGCTGATGTAGTCAAAAACGAAATCACCGCTCACGCCGTGGCCGCCAGTTACGCCGTCCCAGGCGTCCAGACGGTCCTGGAGATCGGCGGCCAGGATTCCAAGATTATCATCCTCCGCCAGGGTGTAGTTACCGACTTCGCCATGAATACCGTCTGCGCTGCTGGCACCGGGTCCTTCCTGGACCAGCAGGCGGCCCGTCTGGGGATTCCCATCGAGGATTTCGGCCGCCTGGCCCTGGGGGCGCAGAACCCGGTGCGGATAGCCGGGCGCTGCGCCGTCTTTGCCGAGTCCGACATGATCCACAAACAACAGCAGGGCCACCCCCTGAATGACATCGTCGCCGGCCTGTGTGAGGCCCTGGTACGCAACTACCTGAATAACGTCGGCAAGGGTAAGGAGATCCTGCCGCCGGTAGTCTTTCAGGGCGGGGTGGCGGCCAATGCCGGCATGCGCCAGGCCTTCAGCCGCGCCCTGGGAACGGAGGTCATCGTTCCTGAGCACTTCGGCGTCATGGGGGCCTTCGGCGCCGCCCTCCTGGCCCGGGAAGCGGGCCCGAAGGTGAGCTCCTTCCGGGGCTTCGAGCTTACCGAAAGGGAATTCCGGACCGGCGGCTTTGAATGCCGGGGGTGTACTAATCATTGTGAAGTAGTGGAATTAAAAGAAGGAAAAGAGATCCTGGCCCGCTGGGGCGATCGCTGCGGCAAGTGGAGTAACGCCGTGGCAGTCTAAAAAAGAGTCCGCTCCTTCCATCCCGAAGGGCGGACTCTTTTTCAGTCCGTAGCCGGGCCTATTCTCGTTCATCCTTAGTCGCGGCAACCTGGAGGTTGCCCAGGGCGGAAGAGATGATCCCGGCCAGGTACTCCCGGAAGGGGCCGGCCAGGTCCGGCCTGGCCAGGGCGAACTCCACGGTAGCCTGGAGGAAGCCCAGTTTATCCCCGATGTCGTAACGCTTACCCTGGAAACGGTAGGCGTAGACCCGGCCCTGGTGGGCCAGCAGGCGCAGGGCGTCGGTGAGCTGGATCTCCCCGCCGGCGCCGGGTTGTACCTTCTCCAGCAGGGGGAAGATCTCCGGTATCAGGAGATAGCGGCCAATAACGGCCAGGTTAGAGGGGGCCTCAGCAGGCTGTGGTTTCTCCACCAGGTCTTTTACCTGGATCAAGGGGCCGTCAACCTCCAGGGGAGCGATGACCCCGTAGCGGTTGACCTCTTCCCGGGGGACCTCCTGGACGGCGACAATGGGGGCTTTTACTTCTTCATATACAGCCAGCATTTGCTCCAAGCAGGAAGGGTTATTAACGATAATATCGTCTCCCAGGAGGACGGCAAAGGGCTCCTGGCCGATAAATTTACGGGCGCAATAGACGGCGTGGCCCAAGCCCAGCTGTTCCTTCTGGCGGATGTAATGGATATCAGCCAGGTCGGCGATTCTTTCCACCAGGGCCAGGAGTTCCCCTTTATCCTTCTCCCGCAGGAGGTCCTCTAACTCCAGGGAGCGGTCGAAATGGTCCTCGATGGCCCGTTTGTTTTTACCGGTGATAATCAGGATATCTTCTACCCCGGCATTGACGGCTTCCTCGACGATGAACTGAATTGCCGGCTTGTCGACGATGGGCAGCATTTCCTTGGGCTGGGCTTTGGTGGCCGGCAGGAAGCGGGTGCCCCAACCGGCAGCAGGAATAATGGCTTTCTGGATAGTGGCCAAAAATAATCACCTCGTTCGTATGTTCACGTTTATTTTTATGTTGCCTCTCCCTAAATATTACCCCTTAGTTTTTGCCAGGAGGTTAAAATGAGGTTAATGCCAGGTTAAATAGAAAAGAAAATGGCTGACTTCCACCGGCGAAGCCAGGACATAGGGTGCCCGGCCGGAGAAACGGGGACCCACCCCAATGGCCAGGCCGTTAGCCGGCAGGGCGGCGAAGGCATCCTCGTCGGTACGATCATCCCCCAGGTAAAGGGGTAAAGCCCGGGGCCAGCGGCGGGTGAAATAATTTACCGCCACCCCTTTATTGGCTCCCCGGGGGCGTAGCTCCAGTACCTTATTACCGGCAAGGAGTTCCAGGTCATATTTTAAGTATGGCCCGACCTGGTGGCGAAACTCCCCCAGGGCGGCCGCGGCGGCTCCCGGCTCGGCCAGCCGGTAGTGCAGGGCCAGGTTGTCTCCTTTAGTTTCCACCATCAGGCCCGGAATCCCAG
>JASUSX010000069.1 GCA_030445875.1 Clostridia bacterium | reverse complement strand
TCGAAGGCTTCCACATACAGTTGGACGCTCAGTGTTTCCGTAGCACGGGAGGGCCCGCCGCCGGAAATGACATAGATCTGGCCGAACTCCCGGAAGGCGTGAAGGGTGGTAAGCAGAATCGTCACCGCACGCACCTGGGCGAGCGCCGGCCATGTAATGTAGCGAAACTGCTGTACGATACTGGCGCCGTCCACCCGCGCCGCTTCGTAGAGTTCACCGGGAACAGATTGTAGGGCAGCCAGGTGCGTCAGCATATTTAAAGGGACAGTCTTCCAGACAGCAGCCAAAATGATGACAAACATGGCCGTATCTGGTTGGACTAGCCAGGGAATCCGGTATCTCACGGTTCCCAACATGTTCAGCAAGTAGTTTGAGACCCCGTAAGAGGCATCGAACATCCAGACAAACACAAAGCCGCCCACGACGCCAGGAACTGCCCAGGGCAGGGTAAGGAGCATACGGCCGATCTGCACGGCCCGAGTGCGTCGATTCAGAAGAAGGGCTGCGCACAGCCCGATGGTATACGCCAGTACCGTAACTGCAGCACTGTAAATTAGCATCACCAGGAGTGAGTGCCAGAACTGTATGTCCTGGAGTAGAGTCGCGTAGTGGTTAAAGCCAGTGAACTGGTACATGCGCGTGGGGCGTGCGAGGTTGTAGTTGTGAAGGCTCATCCAGAACGTGCGTATTAGCGGATAGGAGATCAGCAAGACGCTAAAAAACGCCGCAGGCAGGACCAGACTGAACCCGAACAACTTCCGTCGCATTGCCAGAGAGCGCATTGGCAATCACCTCCCCCGTTAAGTAAGGCGGGCGGGCCCACGCGTTGAGCCCGCCCGCGCCGGCCAAATCGATTACTACTTTAACATCTTCTCCATGTCGGCCTGAATCTCCCTTATGGCATCATCCACGCTCTTGGTCCCAAAGAAGACATCCGCCACCCGGTTAATCACGATCTTATCGATGTCGTTCTGGTAGCTCTCGAGTCCGGGGATCATGTAGTTCTTGCCGCTCTTTTCTACTTCCGCAAAGACCGAGAGCCAAGGATAGTCCTTCAGTGCCTTCTCGCTGAGAGCACCGGTCCGGGCAGGCGTGACGCCAGCCATCTCGCCGTACTTTTTCATCCACTCTGGCGAGGTGATCATCTCGATGAACTCCCAGGCGATCTCTTTGTGCTTCTGGTTCTTTGCGATGGCAAAACCGTTAGAGGGATATGCGACCTGATTCGGGAATGGTATGAGCGCCACGCCCACATCGGGCAATAGTGACGGATTCTCGCTCTTGATGCTGGTCATGACCCAAGGACCTTCGAGAATCATCGCTGCCTTGCCTTGCCAGAAGATCTCACGAGCTTTGATCCGGTCGGCACCCAGCGGCACTACGCCGGCCTTGATCAGATCCTGCTCAAATTCAATGGCTTTCTTGTTGTTCGGATTCAAGACATCGAGCCCACCCTCTTTGCCCCAGTTGCCGCCCAGGCCCACCACAAATCGGCTTAGCCCATATGTGTTTGCGTTGACATCGGGCTTGTTGGCAATGGTATAACCAAATTGGACCACGTTTCCATTGGCGTCCTTCTTTGTCAGGGCCTTGGCCGCAGCCACGAACTCCTCAGGCGTATTCGGTACTTCCACTTTGGCCTTGGCAAACATCTTCTTGTTGTACATCAAGGCGATCGGGGAACCCGATATCCATACGCCAAATGTTTTCCCGCCGACCTTTCCCGCTTCCAGCAGGTATGGCGCCCAGTTACCCTGAATATCCGTCTGCTTTAGGCGATCATCTAGGGATTCGAGCCAGCCGGCTTCCGCCGCTTTATAGAATAGTTGGGTCTGAAAATGCACGATTTCAGGCGGATCGTTAGCGGCGAACATCTTAACCAAGGTGTCCACATAGCTAGCGCTAGAAACTGGGATTTTCTCAAAGATGACGTTCGGGTGAGTTTTCTGGAATTCGGCAATAGCGGCCTTAAAGAATTCATCGTAGCCAGGCTGACCCCACTGCCAGGACGGGAAACGTAGGTTAACCGGTTCGGAAGATGTTGCAGAGTCAGGCTTGGATTCGATCTTTGGTCCCTCAGATTTTCCGCCGCAGCCGCTAATCATGGTCAATGTAAAGATTAAAATTGCGAACCATGCTATCATCCGTCTCCACATCACGAATATGACCCTCCTTCGAAATGTTCAACTCTCGTTTGTTGGAGCGAGTATTGTGCGAAACCTGATTCACAAGGATTCCCCAACCCAATCAACGGCTTCCGCTGTTGGGTCTGAGCCACTAGGAGACTGTTGACCAAACTACCCCTTAAGGGTGGCAAGGGATAAAGAAACTCATCCGGAATCCATTAGCTGCCATAAATTCCACAACAACTAACCATGATTTTCCGCTTTCATGGCGAATCTATACAGTAGAGCCATGAAAGGTGGGAATGGGGCCATGTTGGGAAAGAGCGAGAAACACAAACAGCTTACCTTTACCAGCCTGGATAACCTCAGCCAGTGGGAAGGGCTGCCGATTGTCCCGGAAGACAGCATCTACGCCGCACTGTTCCGGTCCGAAGATCCGGATCCGGACGCCCAGGCTGCGAAGGCTTTCTACAGCCACACGCACCTCCTGATAGGATACTTCGGCTGTCGTCTCACGCGAATCTGTCGTGACCACGATGACATCCCCAGGTGGCGGGGTAGCAGCGATGTAATCGGCGAGGCTTACAACTATACACTGCCCGGCCTTGCAGAACTGCAGTCGGTGTCCATTGCCCCCATCAAATCATCGGCAATAATGGCCAACTGAAGTGCCACGCGCTATTCCCCCCCGGGCACCGGTCCTTCAACGAGGTGTACTCCTTGCTGAACAAGGGTGTTTCGCAACAGGTCGGTGTCCACAGTCCTAGGCTGGATGCCGTTGCGTACGCAGATCGCAGCGGCAATGCCCGCAGCCTGTCCGACCATCATTGCAGTTACCATTGTCCGGGAAGAAGCCAGCGCTTCGTGGGTTGCCGAGATGCAGCGTCCGCTCACGAGCAGGTTCTTTACCTTCAGCGGGACGAGGGAGCGATACGGGATGTCATAGGAGCCATCCGATCCCTGTACGGGTGTAAACAGGGTCTTGCCGCTGGTCGGGTCATGGATATCCACGGGGTATCCCACCTTGGCAATGCCATCAGGGAACTTGCGCCCGGTGACGCAGTCTTCCCCGGTCAGAACGTATTCGCCAATAATGCGGCGAGTCTCGCGTACACCCACGAACGGCGCCGTCGCCAGGAGGTAGCTGTTCTCAAAGCCCGGCACATACTTACGCAGGTAGTGGGTCAACTGGTGCACCTGCTGTTTGCCAATAATCTCGGCCCGGGTGAGGTCGTCACCACTGGTGCCGTCGACCCCCTGGATACGCGAGGCGTTGATATTGGTCTCGCCAGCCCGTACGGTATTGCCCCAGAACTCATTGGTCCCCAGGAACAGATTCTCGGCTTCGACCTTGTTGGCGTAGTTCCTCAGGGTAGCAGACCACCAGACCGGGTACACCTGGCCCGTGAGCGGAAGCGGTGCCCAGGCGACGCCCTTTCCAATCGCATCGAGCGCCCGTGGTAGGTCGACCCCACCCATTTTGAAGACCAGGGACATTCGCTGCATCTTGCCGTCGATCGGGCGTCCCTTCTCCCACGGTGCTCCGGCCCAGGCTGCAATATCGCCGTCGCCGGTACAGTCGATGATGATTGGCGCCTCGATCAGGAGCCGTCCGCCTTTGTTGAGCACCACGACACCCTTGATCTGACCATCCTCGACCAACACTTCCAGAGCGGTCGTGTGGTAAAGAATCTCGCCGCCCGCCTCGAGGATCATCTCCTGGGTGACGTACTTTAAGGTTTCGACGTCGATGGGCGTGGTGGTCTGCATGTGCGCGTGCTTGATGAAGACTGGGCCGGTTGAAC
The DNA here is from genome assembly GCA_030445875.1 of Clostridia bacterium. Taxonomy (GTDB): domain Bacteria; phylum Bacillota; class DSM-521; order Neomoorellales; family Neomoorellaceae; genus Neomoorella. Next base: position 5,160 of record JASUSX010000069.1, on the reverse strand, counting down.
CGCCCAGTTCCTTCATCCGCGTGACCAATTCCCATGGGATGCCCGCGACAACCCGCTTACCAATGCTGCTATGAAAGGTATGAATGCAGAGTCCGACGTTGGCCACCCCACCAAGAAAGCCATAACGTTCGATAAGTAATACGCGAACCCCATTGCGGGCAGCCGCTACTGCCGCACCAATACCCGCTGGACCGCCGCCTACGATTAGCACGTCTGTCTGGCGCGTCGACAAAGACATAAAGGATCACTTGCCTTTCGCACAGGATTAGGGTCAGCCTCGATTCCTGGATTAAAAAATACATGCCACCTGCAAAATGCCTTATTTTTCGGATTAGCTTTGCCGTTTTCTTTTTGTTTCCCCTTTTTCATCCATCACCCGGTTATGGATTATATTTGTTACCCTGCGACCCCATTAATTCGCTTGTCCAACATACCTTGTATTTTTTGCTATCACTTCCCTTACTATGGTTAATTATCCGGTTTTATCTTGGGTCTTCTGAATATTTACCAGGGATTCGGAATATATTAAACTAATTTCATTGCCATCTCCAACGCATCCACCAGGCTCTCCGGGTTGGCGGTGCCTTTGCCGGCTTTGCCGAAGGCGGTGCCGTGGTCCACGGAGGTGCGGATGATGGGCAGGCCCAGGGTTATGTTGATGCCGGCGACGGCGCCCCATTTGCCGGTGGTATTGTCGTACTTAAAGCCGATCACCTTGGTCGGGATGTGGCCCTGGTCGTGGTACATAGCCACCACAGCGTCGTACTGGCCGCCCTGGAGCTTGACGAAGATGGTGTCCGGCGAGACCGGTCCCTCGACCTGCATCCCCTGCTCACGGGCGGCGGCGATGGCCGGTCTGATTTCTTCGATTTCTTCGCGGCCAAAGAGGCCGTCCTCGCCGGCGTGAGGGTTGAGGCCCGCTACGGCTATCCGCGGGATGGCTATACCCATCTTCAGCAGGGCGGCGTGGGTGAGTTCGATTACCTTTAGCACCCGCGCTTTTTTCACCAGGGACGGCACCTGGCTGAAGGCCACATGGGTGGTGACGTGGGAGACGCGGAAGTGCTTATCAATGAGCATCATGCAGTAGTCCCGGGTTTTAGTGAGATCAGCGAAGATTTCCGTGTGTCCGGCGTAGTGGTGCCCGGCCAGGTTGATGGCCTCCTTGTTGATGGGTCCGGTAGTTACGGCATCGAACTCCCCGGCCAGGGCGAGTTCGATGGCCCTGGCAATATACTGGAAACTGGCTTCACCCCCCAGGCGGGTCACTTTCCCATATTGGAGCTGCTCCAGGTCTACGTTCTGCAGGTCGAGGACGTCAATGGTGCCGTATTCGTAACGGCCCGCAGCCGGGCTGGCCACCGCCCTGACTCCCAGGTTAACCCCGGCAATCTTAATGGCTTCGCACATCAACCCCGCATCGGCCACGGCCATGGGCCGGCATTGTGCATAGATTTCCGGCCGGGCCAGGGCCTTGGCCGTAATCTCCGGGCCGATGCCGCAGGGGTCACCGACGGTGATGGCAATTAAGGGTCTGGACATAATTCCTTCACTCCGTTAGAGGGTTTATCGTCTAGCTCAAATGTTGGCATACCTTTATAAAGGCGTCAGGAGGGCCGAAACCCCCGGCCTTGGTGACGATGGGCAAGCCCTCCGCCTGGCCGCCTTCCAGGTAGCCCAGGGGTATGCCGGGCAGAAGTTCGGCGGCTAGATTAATCCCCCTGGCCCCCAGGGTGCGGCAGATATGGACGGCGGTGTCGCCGCCGGTCACTACCAGGCCCTTTATTTTGGCGGTGGCCAGCAGGTTGCTGGTAATGGTACCCAGGGTCGCAGCAATGGCCTCGCCGGCACCCCCGTTACCGTTATTTCCAGGTGGTTGACGGAAGAGACTATCCACCGCAATGATGAGCACGTCATTCTTAGCCGCCAAAGCGGTGGCTGCGCCCAGTACCCGCGCCGCTTCTGACTCTGCCTGTTCAGCTATGATAGCCCCCGTATCCACCTCCACCGGCCGGCAGCCGCTGGTTTCAGCTAGCCGCTGCACCTGGGCGGCGGTAACGGGGTTGCGCGAACCGGCGACCAGGAGAACTGCGCCCTCCTTTCCCCTCAGGGTGCGGGTTGTAGCTTTCAAATCCCAGGCTGCCGTCAAATGGGCCGCCAGGCCGGCAGCCCCGGCCAAGACTACCTCCCGGGGCAAGAGCTCGATAGCCCGGGCGATAACCTGCAGATCGCTGTTATCAACGGCATCCAGGACCAGGACCTGGTTTTCTTTTTGGGCGCTCTCCAGGGCCCGGGCCAGGGCCGCAGCCCCCCGGCGGACGGTGGCCAGGTTAACCTGGCCCACCCGGCGTTGCATCTCTTGCTGGAGGATGGCGGGGATGTGGCAGAGGGGCGTCTCCGCGGTTGCCGCCCCCCCCGGGTCTTCCTCGATTATCAGGTAGCCGTCCCGGACAACACGCCGGTTGGCCGGAAAGGCCGGTACCACCAGGGCCAGGGGGGCTTGCCAGGCATCCATGACGGCCTCCAGCTCGGCGCCGGGGTGGCCGCGCAGGGTAGAATCAATCTTTTTATAAACGCGGTCGATGCCGGCCTCTTTTAGGGTCCGGGCCAGGCTATAAACCCGCTCATAGGCTCCGGCGGCTGTCAGGCGGCGGGTATCAGCATTAATGGCCCAAACGTCTTTGTCTTTACCTATCAGGTTAATGGTCTCCGCAATGGTCGTAGCCTCGATGATAACGATGGTCTTAAACCCGTGCTGGCAAAATTGAGCGCCGGTGTCGTTAGCTCCGGTGAGATCGTCGGCGATAATGGCTATCTGTTCCATTAAATACCCTCGCTCCTGGCGTGGCAGTTCGCTTATTTTATATTGCAAAAAGCGTGCCAGGAGCCTATTGGCGCGCAATTTTGAAGGGAGGGCCTTATGCTGGAGATTATTATAAGACTCTATATTTCTTTTTGAAAGACTTAAAAATGATAAGCCAGGCTAATAGTTAACCTGGCCCTTGCGTTTTGCCCTTTTTCTTTTTGAACTAGTAATTTCATTTCGAAATCATTTACGCTACCCCGTCATCGCTGTTCCCGCTGGATCTGCCCTTACCGCCCGCTTGCCAGCTTTTCAACCGCCGCCAGAGGGTGGTCTTGCTCAGGCCCAGGCGGCGGCAGGTGGCGTCTTTGTCGTTGCCAGTCAGGGCCAGGGTGTGGCGGATGATCTCCTCTTCCATCTCGGCCAGGGTGCCGCGCAGGGTTAGCTGCAGGCCGGGCCGCGGCTGGCTGTCCGGCGCGTTCAGGATCTCTTCCAGGTCGGCCGGCTGCACCTCCTGGCCGCTGCGCAGGACCACCAGGCGTTCCAGGACGTTTTCCAGCTCGCGCACGTTACCCGGCCAGGGGTAGGCCTGCAACCGGGCAATAGTCTCTTTGTTGAACAGGAGAGGCAGGCGCCCGGAGCGCCGGCTGATCTTATCCGCCAGGGCTTTGATGAGCAGGGGCAGGTCTTCCAGGCGTTCCCGTAACGGTGGCAGTTTGATGTGTAATACGTTCAGGCGGTAATAGAGGTCGCGGCGGAATTTCTCCTGCGCCACTGCCTCCTCCAGGTTGCGGTGGGTGGCGGCGATAATGCGCACGTCCACCGGCAGCACCCGGTCGCCGCCCACCCGCATGATGGACTTTTGCTGCAGCACACGTAAAAGCCGCGCCTGCAGGTTTAATGACAGCTCGCCGATCTCGTCCAGGAAAAGGGTGCCCCGGTGGGCCAGCTCGAAGAGGCCCTTTTTACCCCCTTTACGGGCGCCGGTGAAGGCCCCTTCCTCATAGCCAAAGAGCTCGCTCTCCAGCAGGTTTTCCGGCACGGCGGCGCAGTTGACGGCTACGAAAGGCCCTTCCCGCCGCTGGCTGGCGTTGTGGACGCTCTGGGCAACCATCTCCTTACCCGAACCGGTTTCGCCGGTAATTAAAATGGTGGCTTCAGCGGCGGCAAACTGGCGCGCCCGCTCAATGGCCCGCACCATGACCGGGCTGCGGGTGGCGATGTCGGCAAAGGTGAACTGGGCGACGTGGCCTTTCAGGTACAGCTCTTGGCGCACCCTGGTCTCCACAGCCTGCAGGTGGCTGACATCCTGGAAGGTGGCCACTGTGCCGACTATCTCCCGGCCGGCTACTACCGGTACCACGTTCTCGGCCACCAGGGTATTGCCGGCCCGGTGCAATTCCCCCAGGCGTTTCTGCCCCGATTGGCGCACCTGGTCCAGGGGTACGCCGGGCAGCACCTCCCGCGCCGGCCGCCCCGCCACCCGGTGGGCGGTGAGGCCCAGGATCCTTTCGGCCGCCGGGTTGACTAGGGTGATGCGGCCTTCCTGGTCGGTGGCCACGATGCCCTCGTAGGCAAAGTCGAGGATAGCCTTAAACTGTTCGGCCCGGGCCCGCTCCCGCCGGCGCACCAGGGCTACTTCCCTAGCCTCGCGGATAGCCTGGCTGATGGCCTCTTTGCCGGAGGTGACCAGGATCGCTTTCAGGCCCAGTTCCCGGGCCGAACGGGCGGATACGGCGTCACCGACAATGACTTCCAGCCCCAGGGCCTGGCCCTCGGCAATGATCCCGGCTGCGTCTTCTTCGGCTTCCACGATTAATTCCTCTATGGTGACCCCCAGGACTGGTTCCAGGCTTTTGGTACCATAAATAACGTTGCGGAAACCGGCCACGCCGATATAGCGGCCCTGCCCCCGGGCCTCGGCCAGGGCACGTACCAGGTCAAAGGCGCTGACGGCGATCTCCACCACCGGTACCTCTACGTGGCGGCTGATGGCCGTGGCTGTACCGCCACGGCTGATGATGACCTCCGCGCCTTTACCTACCAGCTCCCGGGCCACCCGCACCCCTTCGGCCAAGTCGCCGACAGCGATGGTAACGTCTTCCCCTAATTCCGCGCATACCTGCCTGGCTAACTCCGCCAGGTCAGGGTAAGGGGCCACCAGCGCCAGTTGGGACATGCCTGTCACTCTCCAGTTCTAGCTCCTATCCCTTTCTCCCTTTTCCTGGTAGCAAGAAATACTTTTACCAGTCCAATTCTATTTTAGCATAATTGCAAGGATAAGAAAACAAAAAGAGAATGGGTAGCAATCCCATTCCCAAAAGCGGCAGCCCGCATGGAGGGAAATATAAATCTCA
>JASUSX010000068.1 GCA_030445875.1 Clostridia bacterium | reverse complement strand
TACGGATCTGGGCCAGATTCAATGATACCCAGGGAGCAACTCCCTGGGTATCCTGAAAGCGCTGCAACCTTATTTTAACGTTTTAAGCTGGCGCTGGCAATATACTGGCTATTGCTGAACACTGGCGGCCGGGCCACGGCCGAAGCCGGCACCCTGTCCAGAGCGTCCTCCCGGCCCGGCCTGCATCCCCCGGCGGCCGCCGGCATTACCCTGGCCGCCGGCCTTCCAGCCACCCCGTCCCTGGCCATTGGGGCCCAGCGTCGTCCGTTCCAGGTTTTGTTCCACCCTCTGCTTCATATTCTCCTGGCAGTAATTGGCCTGCTCCCGGGTTATCTGGCCTGCAGCCACTTTCTCTTCCAGGAGTTTCTGCCTCTCAGCCGTTACCTTTTCTACCAGTTCGCTCTTATCGATCCCATGTTCGGCAGCAATGTCAGCCAGGGACTTGCCGGCCTGGCGCTCAACCCGCAGTTCCGTCACGTCAACTCCTAGCATATTGCTGAGGTTGGTGATCATACCTCCCATGGAGCGGCCCAGGCCAAGCCCCAAACCCGCGCCATAAGTAGAGGTCGTAGTAGTTTGCGTCGCCTGGGCCGGAGTACCCTCTGCGGCCCGGGAAAAACCAGGCTGGCTTACGACCAGTAAGCCACCCAGCACCAGGGGTGCCGCCACTGCAGCCAGAATCTTTTTCCCTTTGGTCATTTTTGCCTCATCCTTTCCTTCTTTGCGGATACAACAGGCCTGTTGTTGCTCCGTTTAAGGATAGGATACCCCAGGAGTTTTAGGATGTTATCGAAAAGATGTTAAGAAGTTCTTAAGATTAGCTGGCCGCGCTGATTTTTGAAGGGTATTATATCCTCCCATGAAAGCATGAGGCCAATCATCTAAGTACCCCCTGCTTTCTCGCAGGGGGTACTTAGATTTACTGGTACCTGACCTGGCCTGTTGTGGCCGTGCTGTAGGTGTTAAGCATGGTCCCCGTGGTTACGTCCTTCATGGTCGGCACCTGGTAATAGCCCTTCTGGTTCATATACTGCCATACTTCGTAGGCCTGTTCGGCACAGTTGATGGCGCCCTGCTGGAGCATACGCCTGAGCTCCAGGTCGGCACACTCCAGGGAAGCCATCATACGGAAGGAAGCCGAGGCTTTGTGGCAGCCCAGCATACCGCTGGCTACATCCCGGTCATCCATTTCCTGCAGGGAGGTATTGGGGGTCTGCCTCTCCGGGTTATCCAGGCCGTAAACCGGGGCAGCCGTCCGGGGTCCCCGGTACGGGATGGCCTCTGTGACGCCGCGCTGGCTGATGGCCTGCACCATATTGTTATATTCCTGGGTCATAAACTGCAGTTGCTTGTCAATTATGGAGCGGAGCTGGTGATCCCGGGCATGGGGCCGGTACAACTGGAACTGGTTGATGCCATCAATGGTATCGCTTAAAACTTCGTGAATCTCCATTACCTCGTGGGCGCCATACTGGGCTGTCATAGAAAATCTCCTCCTGTTAAAATAGTGTAGGGCTCGCCAGTTATTATGTCCCGGCCCCAGGTAAATTATTTCCCCGCTGCGCCCTTCCTTTTTTCCTCCTGAACGATTAAAATACACTTAGTGTGTCAAAAATGCCAAATAAAAAGGAAGCGTTAAAGTGGCGGCACGGGGTACGATGGGCCTGGCCCGTTCAGTGGCCATTATGAGCATAGCAGCAACCCTGTCGAGAATCCTGGGTTTTCTACGCAACACGGCTATCTCGGCCCTCTTTGGCCAGAACCAGCTAACCGATATGCTTAATACCTCTTTTATCATCCCCGATACCATCTACCTCATCCTGGTGGGTGGCGGGGTCAGTTCGGCCTTTATCCCCGTCCTAGCCAGTTACCTGGCAGCCCGGGACGAAGAGGTCGTCTGGCAGACGGTCAGCACTGCCTTCAACCTGGTCCTCACCCTGGTAGGAATAGCCGTTATCTTGGGGATGATTGGGGCACCGGCGCTAATCCATTTAATCGCACCAGGCTTTGATGCCGATCAGGCGGCTTACACGGCCTATTTGACCCGCATCGTCCTGGTGGCCATCCTTTTCCACTGCCTGAACGGCGTTTTAATGGGCACCGAATACGCCTACCAGTCCTTTATCGGTACGGCCATTGGCCCCCTGGTCTACAACACGGCCATCATCGTCTTCGGCCTGGCCCTGGCTGGCCGATACGGCATCGCTGCCTTTGCCCTTTCCACCCTCATCGGCGCCGCCCTGAATTTCCTGGTCCAGGTCTGGGGGGTGTGGTACCTGAAGCCCCGCTATCGCTTGACCCTGGACCTCAACAACCCCGGCATCCGCCGGATTTTTAGGCTCATGCTCCCGGTCACCATTGGCCTCTCCATCGCCCAGTTAAACCTCTTCTTTAACCAGACCTTCATCGCCTCCTTTTTACCCCGGGGCTCCATTAATGCCCTAACCATATCCAGCCGGGTGGTGCTGGTGCCCATCCTCTTTGCCTCCTCCATGGGTATTGCCCTGCTGCCGGCCCTGACCCGCATTGCCATCGAACGGGACTATACCTCCTTTTCCCGTTACCTCTCCGGCTCTTTGCGGGCCATCATATTCATTTCCCTCCCGGCCACGGTAGGGCTAATAACCCTGGGGCAACCGGTAGTGAGGATCCTTTTTCAGCATGGCCGCTTCACCAGCGCTGATACCCTGGCCACCACCGAAGCCCTGGTTTTTTATTCCCTGGGGATAACGGCCTACGGCGCCTACGAGATTTTGAGCCGGGCCTTCTATGCTACCCAGGATACGATAACCCCCCTGAAGATTGGCCTGGTTACCCTGGCCGCCGGTACAGCCCTAAACTTCACCCTGGGGCCGGCCTTTGGTATCCGCGGCCTGGCCCTGGCCTACTCCCTGGCCGGTTTCGTCAATGTCGGCCTGTTGCTCTATTACCTGCGCCGCAAAGTGCAAGCCTCCCTGGGAGGCCGTCGCTTGTTAACAACTGCTGCGAAAAGCCTCCTGGCAGCCCTGGTCATGGGCCTGATCCTGATGCTGGTCGCCGGCCACCTGCCGCTCCCGGCGGCCTGGCCGCGCCTGGTCCGGGAAAGCCTGGAGCTAACCCTCCTGGTTGCCCTGGGGGTTTTGAGTTACGCCGGCCTGGCCTGGCTGCTGCGGATGGAGGAACTGGCTAACCTTTTAAGTATCCTTAGCCGCCGCCTGCACCGTTCCCGGGCCACGGCGGATTAAAAAGGGGAGAGGAAATATCCCTATGTTGCGCTCTTTCTGCGCCCTTATCGTTGGCCGCCTGGTGGGCCTGGTAGCCCGCTGGTTGGGACGGGGAGCTACCTCCCTGCCGGGTTATGTAGCCTTGAAGATTGACCCTTTATTGATGGGCCATTTGGCAGCCGGGTATGAAAAAATCATCCTCGTTACCGGTACCAACGGTAAGACGACGACCACCAACCTGCTAGCGAGTATTCTCCGGGCCGCCGGGATCCGGGTGGTCCATAATAGCGAGGGAGCCAACATGCCGGCCGGCGTGGCCACGGCCCTCCTCGGCCAGCAGGGTGAAGTGGCCGTCCTGGAGGTGGACGAGGGCACCCTGGGGCTGGTCACCAGCCAGGTGCCGGCCGGTACCGTAATCGTAACCAACCTGCTCCGGGATCAGCTGGACCGCTACCACGAGCTGGAGCAACTGGCGGCGGCCATCAACCGCGCCCTGGCGGCCCTGCCGGCTGCTACCCTGATCCTCAACGCTGACGATTCCCTGGTAACCTCCCTGGGTCAGGGCAGAGAAGGGGTACGCTATTTTGGCCTGGCCCGGACCCCCTGGAGCCAGGCCACCACCAGTGAAGTCCTAGAGGGCCATATCTGCCCCCGCTGCCACCGCCCCCTGCAGTTTAACTTCTACCATTATAGCCACCTGGGGGACTATTTCTGTCCCCGGTGTGCCTACCAGCGGCCCCGGCCCGACTACGAAGTAGTGGACGTGGAGCTAAACACCGGAGGGGCCAGGTTTAACGTGCTTTATCCAGGCGGGCAAGTGGCCTTCAAGACCCCTATGCCGGGGATCTATAATGTCTACAATATCCTGGCCGCTGCCAGCGCCGCCCTGGACCTGAAAGTTAACCCGGCCACCATCGCCGGGGTGGTGGCGGCCTTCCTGCCAGGGCAGGGCCGGGCGGAGACCTTCCGCCTGCAGGATAAGCAAGTTACCCTGATGCTGGTAAAAAACCCTACCGGCTTGAGTGTAGCCCTGCAAACCCTGGTTGCCGGACGGGAACAGGCGAGCTATCTCCTGGCTATTAACGACCTGGCCGCCGACGGCCGCGACGTTTCCTGGCTGTGGGATGCCGACCTCTCCCCCCTGCTCCAGGCTCCTTACCAGCGCATTATCTGCGCCGGCCTCCGCGCCGGCGACATGGCCATCTGCCTCAAATACCAGGGGGTAAGGATGGCTGCCCTGGAGGTTATCCCCGGCCAGGAAGAGAGTCTGGACTCCTTGCTAACCGCGCCGGGCGACGACTGCCTGATTCTCTGCACCTATACCAACCTGGCCCTTTACCGCCGCCTGCTAAAGGAAAGGGGGGCTACCAGTGAAGTTACGCCTCTGCCATCTCTATCCTGAACTCCTGAACCTCTACGGTGACCGGGGCAATGTGCTGATCCTGCGCCGCCGGGCTGAGTGGCGGGGGATCGCGGTTGAGGTGACCCGCCTCTCCCTGGGCGATAAGCTGGACCCCGGCGTCTACGACCTCTACTTCCTGGGGGGCGGACCCGACCAGGAGCAGGGCGTCGCCAGCAGTGACCTGTTCCAAAAAGGGCCCTGGCTCAAGGAAGCGGTGGAGGGAGGCGCGGCCCTCCTGGCCATCTGCGGCGGGTACCAGCTCCTGGGGGAGTATTACCGCGCCAGCAACGGGGAGACATTACCCGGGGTGGGCCTCTGGGCGGCTTACACCGAGGCCGGTATCAAGCGCCTGAAGGGTAATATCGCCATCCAGGTCGAAGAACTGGGGTTAGAGCGACCGGTCATCGGGTTCGAAAACCACGGCGGCCGTACCTTCCTGCAGGGCGCCCGTCCCCTGGGCCAGGTGATCTACGGGGACGGTAACAACGGAACTGACGGGACGGAGGGGGCCCGGTACAAGAGTGCCATTGGCACCTATCTCCACGGCCCGCTGCTTAGCAAAAACCCCCACCTGGCCGACTACCTCCTGGAACTGGCCCTGCGACGCCGTTACGGGGAAGTAGAGTTAGCCCCCCTGGACGACTCCCTCGAGATCGCGGTCAACGAAGGGGTCTTCCGGCGCTTCCTGCCGACGAAAGGGAAATGGTAATCTATGGGGCTGTGAGGCAGCCAAAAAAAGCACCCCGGTTACACCCGGGGTGCTACTTTGTCAGTCGCTGCCTTTCCGTACCGCTTCGGCCATGGCCATCAGGTTTTCCGGGGGCACATCCCCCTGGACGTTATGGGCCGGAGCCAGGATATAGCCCCCTCCCTGGCCCAGGGTGGCTACCGCCTGCCTGACTTCCGCCGCCACCTCCGCGGGAGTGCCAAAGGGCAGGGTATGCTGGATGTCTATGCCGCCATGGAAACAGAGGCGGCCGCCGTACTGGGCCTTAATTCTTTGGTGGTCCATCTCGGCCGCCCGGGGCTGGAGGGGATCCAAGATATCGACGCCGCACTCGATGAAGTCCTCGATAAAGGGGTAGATGTCGCCGCAGGAGTGCAGCAACACTTTACCATTGGGATTGTATTGCCGTAGGGTGTCCCTGGCAAAGGTAACCAGGGTTTTTAACCTCGGTTTAACTATCTGCCGGAACTTCTCGGGGGAGATCATGGGGCCCATCTGGGTGCCCAGGTCTTCCCCGGCCAGCCTTAAGATATCGATATAGGGCCCGGCCTTCCGCAGGGTAACTGTGTACATGGCCATCTGCAGCTCACAGAGCTTATCCAGCAAAGCCTCTATAAAGCCGGGGTTCAGGGCGACATTGAGGTACAGGCTTTCGAAGCCACACAGGTAAGCGGCCATTTCCCAGATCGAACCTGCCAGGTGGCCTACCACCGCGTAATCCGTCTGTTCCCGGCAGAACTTCGCTTCCGCAGCCAGGCCCTCAATGCGGCCTTCGTCGTAGGGGTCGGGCCAGGGGTAGCGCTCCAGGTCTTCCCGGGTAGCATCCTTCAAGGGGTGCCCCACCATCTCAACATAGTAGATGCCTTCGTCCAGGTCTACCCGCTGGCGGGTGATGCCCCACTCGTCGACCATGGTCCCGTCGGCATTGATCTTTAAGGGCCGGTTTTTGGGCCCCCTGGCATGGACCCTTATAAAATCTACCCCCAGGGCTGATAATACCTTGGGCTCCACCCAGGCAATATCGCTGGCCGGCCCGAAGGGCGATTCCGTTGCCGGCAACCCCAGGTGCCGCCGTAATTTATTGTACGAGGCAATAGTCAGGGGCAAATCAAAGGGGACTCTGTCCGGCTCTTGATGGGCCAGAGCAGTTAAAACCCGTTGGCGGGGGGACATGGTCTCCATATTAGCTCATCTCCTGTGCTTTTTCCTCCGGGGGGATTAAAAGGCCGGGAAAGAAATACCTTTTACCGGCCTGCCGCTTCCTGGCATCCCAGCCGGCCAGGAGGCGTACGGCCTCGTTGGCTACCACCACCGACTTTTCAATGCCTGCGCCCGTGTAGTTAAACTCGTCCCGGATCCTGTTGGCGACTACGGCAAAAACTGCGCCGGCCCGCAACCGGAATAACTGGCTCAAAGTTAGGACCGTCGCGGCCTCCATTTCAAAGTTGAGGACGCCCGCTCCCTTCATATCCTCCACCAGGTGGTCCATAAAGCTCTGGCGGTAACCGCCAAACCCGGGCCGGCCCTGGCCGCAGTAAAAGGAAGCCGTTGTGCAGGCCAGACCCACATGGTAGGGCAGAGCCAGGTTCTCCGCTGCCTGGACCAGGGCCAGGACTACCTCGTAGCTGGCCAGGGCCGGGTAGGCTGGTTCTACATACTGCGGGCTGGTACCGTCACGGCGCACCGCCCCGGCGCAGATAATCAGGTCACCGCAGTTTATATCCTCCTGCAAGGCTGCCGTGGTCCCTACCCGGATAAAGGTCTTGGCCCCCAGGGCGGCCAGCTCTTCCAGGGCGCTGGCAGTGGAGCCGCCCCCGGCTCCGGTAGAACAGGCGGAAACGGGTATGCTACCCAGGGTGCCCGTATAGGTGACGTGCTCCCGGTAATTGCTGATAGTCCGGGCCGTGTCCCACCGGGCCGCTATTAAAGGAACGCGTTCGGGGTCTCCCGGCAGCAGGACGTATTCGGCCACGTCGCCCGGGCGGCAGCGGATATGGTACTGCAGTTTATCCCCGGTTTCCGGCCGTAAGGCGCGGGTATTCCATCCCGCCTTTTCCGTCACTTCCGTCACGCCCCCTCACCCGCCTTAAGCTGGCTGGCCCGGGCCGCCAGGGCGCGCTCATAGCTGGCCCGGCAGTCACAATGACGTTCCTCCGGTACCAGGGTAATGGTCTTTAAGAGCAATTGGGTCAAGCGCGCCCGGTTTTCCTGCACCACTCGCCTGTGGGTAGCCAAATCCGGCGGTGCCGCGGTGATACCCGGGGCCATATTGGTGGCTATCGTAACCACGGCGTAACAGAAGCCCAGTTCCCGCGCCATGACCGCCTCGGTAGCATTGGTCATGCCGATAACGTCCATGCCCCATTGCTGGAACAGTTTTATCTCCGCCCTGGTCTCATAGCGCGGGCCATTGCCGCAGATATAGGTCCCCCGGTCGCGCACGTCGATATCCAGCTCCTTAGCTGCCTGCAGGAAACAAGAACGCAGTTGCGGGCAGTAGGGTTCGCTCATATCTACGGAGTATTTATTGAAACTCTTCGGCCGGTTAGAGGTAAAATCGACAAACTGGTCGATTAATACCAGGTCACCGGCCTGGATCTCCGGGTTCAGGGAACCCACGGCGCAGGTGGCCAGGATCCTGGTTATACCCAGCTCCTGCAGGGCCTTCATATTGGCGCGATAGTTGATCTCATGGGCCAGAAACTCGTGGTTCTTACCGTGGCGGGGTAAAAAAATGACTTCCCTGCCCTGGTAGTTGCCGCGCATTAACTCGACACTGCCGTATTCATTCCTCAGTTGCAGGGGTACTGTATTTTCCAGCAGTTTATAAAAGCCAGTTCCTCCGATGACGGCAATAGGCATAGTTTCCTCTCTCCTGCATTTATTAGGTTAATTTCGTTCCCCAAACAGGGCGACCAGGTTCTCTTCGTAGGGCGGGTAAATGACTCCTTTTTCCGTAATAATGCCGGTTATCAGGCGGTGGGGGGTAATATCAAAGGCCGGGTACAGGGCCCGGGTGCCCGGTTCAGCGATGGGCTGCCCGGCCAAGGTCAGGACCTCCGCCCCGGACCGCATCTCTACCGGGATGTCCTCGCCGCGGAGGGTTTGCAAATCTATGGTATGGCTGGCAGTAGCGGTATAAAAGGGCACGTTATTATCATGGGCTGCCAGGGCGTGCAGGTAGGTGCCGGTTTTATTAGCCAGATCCCCGTTGCGGGCCACCCGGTCCGAGCCTACCACCACCAGGTCGACCATGCCCCTGGCCAGGCAAAAACCCGACATGTTGTCGGTAATCAGGGTAAAGGGAATACCCAGGCGTTTTAGCTCCCAGGCCGTAATACGCGCCCCCTGGAGATAGGGCCGGGTCTCATTTACCAGGACGCTGATATTTTTGCCCTGCTCCCGGGCGCGCCTGATAACCGAGAGGGCGCGGCCGCCATAGCCGGCCCCGGCCAGGGCGCCGGAATGGCAGTGGGTCATGATGGTGTCGCCGTCCTTGACCAGGGCGGCTCCGGCTTCACCCAGGGCCAGTTCAAAGTCCAACTGCCGGCGAACAATGGCCACCACCCGCTGCTCCACCTGTTCCCTGAAATTCCCTTCGTCCAGGCTAGTGGTAATCTCATCGATGGTTTTGGCCAGGTTAATAGCCGTCGGCCGGGTGGCCTTGAGGGCAGCCAGGTCCCGCTGGTAGGCCGCCAGGCTATCGTTATGCAGGCTGGCCAGGTAGGCCCCCCAGGCCCCGGCCAGGCCCAGGGCACCGGAACCCCTGATTACCATATCCTTAATGGCCCGGC